>CAUPOD010000106.1:0-7589 GCA_963512745.1 uncultured Burkholderia sp.
CTGCTGCCGCAGATGCTGCGCGAGAGCGCGATCGCCGCCATCGAATTCACGAAGCGCTCGGCCTCGCCGGGGCTCGATGCGGACGTGCAAGCCGCGATCACCGAACTGGTCCGCGCGCTGACGGGCGACCAGTCGAAGCACAAGGTTGCCTACGGCACCGAGGCCGGTTTGTTCGCGCGCTCGGGCATTCCCAGCGTGGTGTGCGGGCCCGGCTCGATCGACCAGGCACACCGGCCCAACGAGTTCGTGTCGCTCGACCAGCTCGTCGCGTGCGAACGTTTCCTGCGCCAAGTCATCCGCACGCAAGCGATCAAATGACGACCCGGGGGCGGCCGGCCCCCGATTTGTGCGGCGCACGAACGCGGACTAAGATTAAGTGTCGCCGTCTGCGTTGTCGGGCCGGCCCAGACAGCCCCGAGTTGCGGCGCAAGTCAGCGGGCATCCCACGGGGCTTTCGCCACCAAAGTGGAGCCTCACCATGAACCCCCTCACACCCGTTCTATCGGCTGCGTTCGTCCTCGCGGGCCTCGCCGTCGGTGCGTGGATCAGTCCGTTCCTCGCGCCGCCGCTCTTCGTCGTCGGCATCCTCGTTCTGCTGTCCGTGCGCGTCGCCAACGTCTGGGAGAAATTCGTGATCCTGCGGCTCGGCAAATTGCAGAGCGTCAAGGGCGCAGGTTTCTTCATGATCATCCCGATCATCGACCGCATCGCGGCCGTCATCGACGAACGCATTCAAACCACCGCCTTCAATGCGGAACAGGCGTTGACCAAGGACACCGTCCCCGTCAACGTCGATGCCGTGATCTTCTGGCATGTGCATGATGCGGAAAAAGCCGCGCTCGCGATCACCGACTACCGGCAGGCTATCGACCGCGTGGCGCAGACCTCGCTGCGCGAAATGATCGGCGCGTCGATGCTGGCCACGCTGCTGTCGGACCGCAAGATGGCCGACTCGCATCTGCGCGACGAGATCGGCAGAAAAACCCTCGATTGGGGGATCACCGTGCGCGCGGTCGAGACCCGCGACGTCGCGATCCCCGTCGCGCTGCAGGATTCGATGTCGCGCCAGGCGCAGGCCGAGCGCGAAAAGCAGGCGCGCGTGATTCTCGGTTCGGCGGAAGCGGAGGTCGCGGCCAAGTTCGTCGAAGCGGCGCAGGTGTATGAAAACCATCCCGGCGCGCTGCAATTGCGCGCGATGAACATCATCTACGAGACGACCAAGGAACGCGGCGCGACGATCCTGATCCCGAGTTCGATGGTGGACAGCCTGAACCCGAGCTTCCCGCTCGCAGTGGCCGGATACGACGCGGCGACGGGCGGCCCGTCGGTCACGCTCAAGACCGCGGCTTGAGAAATCAAACGCCGGAAAAGCGAAAGCCCCGTCACTCTGGCGAACGACGGGGCTTTCTGATCCGGCTGGCGGAGAGAGGGGGATTCGAACCCCCGATAGGCTTACACCTATACACGCTTTCCAGGCGTGCGACTTAAACCACTCATCCATCTCTCCAGCAAGTCCGAGAGTATAGCAAATTTCCGGCGCAATTTAGCGATCGAACGATCGCCGCACTCAACGCACCTCGATCAGCTGCTCCAAAATCGCCGGATTCTCGAGCGTCGAGATGTCCTGCGTGATCGCCTCGCCCTTGGCCAGCGAACGCAACAGGCGGCGCATGATCTTGCCCGAACGCGTCTTCGGCAGGTTGTCGCCGAAGCGGATCTCCTTCGGCTTCGCGATCGGTCCGATCTCCTTGCCCACCCAGTCGCGCAGCGTCTTGGCGAGCTTGGCCGCCTCCTCGCCGCTCGGCCGGTCGCCCTTCAGCACCACGAACGCGACCACGCTCTCGCCGGTCGTCTCGTCGGGGCGACCCACCACCGCCGCTTCCGCCACCAGTTCGTGCGCCACGAGCGCCGACTCGATTTCCATCGTGCCGAGCCGGTGCCCCGACACGTTGAGCACGTCGTCGATGCGGCCCATGATCGTGAAGTAACCCGTCTCCTTGTCGCGCACTGCGCCGTCGCCGGCCAGATAGAGCTTGCCGCCGAGTTCCTCGGGGAAATAGCTCGTCTTGTAGCGCTCCGGGTCGCCCCAGATCGTGCGCGCCATCGACGGCCACGGCCGCTTGACCACGAGAATCCCGCCTTGTCCGTTCGGCACGTCCTGACCCGTCTCGTCCACGATGGCCGTCGTGATGCCCGGCAGCGGCAGCGTGCACGAACCCGGCACGGTCGGCGTCGCGCCCGGCAACGGCGCGATCATCTGGCCGCCCGTCTCCGTCTGCCACCAGGTATCGATCACGGGGCAGCGGTCGCCGCCCACATGCTTGCGATACCACATCCATGCCTCGGGATTGATCGGCTCGCCGACCGACCCCAGAATGCGCAGGCTCGACAGATCGTACTGCTCGGGATGCAGCGACGGATCGGAATCGGACGCCTTGATCAGCGAACGGATCGCGGTCGGCGCCGTGTAAAACACGCTGACCTTATGCGCGGCGATCATCTTCCAGAAGCGCGCCGCGTCCGGATAGGTCGGCACGCCCTCGAACACGACTTGCGTCGCGCCCACGGCGAGCGGCCCGTACGTAATATAGGTATGGCCCGTGATCCAGCCGATGTCGGCCGTGCACCAGAACACGTCCTCCGGCTTCCAGTCGAACGTCCACTTCATGGTCTGCGCGGCCCACAGCAGGTAGCCGCCCGTGCTGTGCTGCACGCCCTTCGGGCGCCCCGTCGAACCGGACGTATAGAGCACGAACAACGGATGCTCGGCGCCGACCCATTCGGGTTCGCACGTGTCGGACTGATCCTTGACGATCTCGTGCAGCCACTCGTCGCGCCCGTCCTGCCACGCGACCTTGCCGCCCGTGCGCTGATACACGATCACGTTCTTCACGCCTTCGCAGCCGCCGAGCGCGAGCGCTTCGTCGGCGATCGACTTGAGCGGCAGCGCCTTGCCGCCGCGCATCTGCTCGTCGCACGTGATCAGCGCCTTCGCGCCCACGTCCACGAGACGCTCGTTCAGCGACTTCGACGAAAACCCGCCGAACACCACCGAATGCGTCGCGCCGATGCGCGCGCACGCCTGCATCGCGACCACGCCCTCGATCGACATCGGCATGTAGATGACCACGCGGTCGCCCTTGCCGATCCCGCGCGCCTTGAGCGCGTTCGCGAGACGCGACACGCGCTGCAATAGATCCTTGTAAGTGACGTTCGTGACCTTGCCGTCGTCGGCTTCGAAGATCAGCGCGACGCGCTCGCCGTTGCCGGCCTCGACGTGGCGGTCGATACAGTTGTACGAAGCATTGAGCTGGCCGTCTTCGAACCAGGTATAGAACGGCGCGCGACTCTCGTCGAGCACCTTCTCGAACGGCTTCTTCCAGGTCAGCGTCTCGCGCCCGAGCTTCGCCCAGAAGCTTTCGTAATCCTGCGCGGCCTCCGCCGCGAGCGCGTCATAGGCGGCCATGCCGGCAATCGCCGCCGCGCGCTCGAGCGCTTCGGGCGGGGAAAACATTCGATGCTCTTTTAAAACCGATTCGATTTCGGACATCTCGACCTCTTGGAAGTGTGTAAGCCTGCGAAATTTGTGGAGCCGTTCTTCTATTCCATCTGGAACGTTACGCGTATTTCCCTACCCGCCGCAATCCTGCATTGCACCATGTGCGCGTCCCTGCAACGTTCGAGCATCCTCCTCTACAATGCCCGGTCCTCGACCCCAAATTCATCGTACGTATGGTATGAACCGCTACGCTCTTCTGCTGGTGATTTCGATGGCGCTCGTCGGCAGCAATGTCGGCATCGGCAAGACGATCGTCGCGCACATGCCCGTCGCGGCACTCGCCATGCTGCGTTTCGCAGTGGCCGTGGTAGTGCTCGGCCCGCTGCTGCGCCCGGCCAAAATGCGCGCGGTCAAACGCGGCGAATGGCTGAACCTGTTTCTACAGGCGCTGTTCGGCACGTTTCTCTTTACGCTGTTCATGCTGAATGGCGTCGCGCGCACGAGCGCGATGGCGGCCGGCGTGATCACGAGCACCATTCCCGCGGTGGTCGCGCTGTTCGCATGGATCTTCCTCGGCGAGCCGCCGAACCGCCGCACGGTGGCCTCGATCGCGCTCGCCGTCACGGGTATCGTTACGCTCGATCTCGCCGCGCCGTCCGCCGAAAGCCCGCACGGCGCGGCCACCTCGCTGGCCGGCAATCTGATGATCCTCGCGGCGGTCTGCTGCGAATCGATCTACATCATCCTCTCGCGACGCCTCACGCAAACCCTCGCGCCCCTCGAAATCTGTACCTATACACACTTGTTCGGCTTTTTGCTGATGCTGCCGCTCGGGCTGCCCGCGCTGCTCCATCTCGACTATGCGCATGTACCGGCACAGATCTGGCCGATGGTGCTCTGGTACGGATTGGCCGCGAGCGTGTTCTCGTTCTGGCTCTGGATGAAAGGGATTCGTCACGTGCCCGGCAACGTCGCGGGCGTGTTCAGCGCGGTGCTGCCGATCGCCGCTGCCGCGTACGGCATCGCGTTCCTCGGCGAACGCCCGACCTTCGCGCACGGCGTAGCGCTCGGCTGCGTGCTGGCCGGCATCGCGCTCGCGAGCCTGAACGGCAAACGCGCCGCACCCGCGGTCTGAAGGGGCAACCGGGCCCGGCAAAAGCCCGGAGCAAGAGGGTCCGAGCACGCCGGGCGCACCGCGCGGCGGACGCGTTACAATATCGCACCGCAAAAACCGACCTCACCATGACCGCTTCGTCGCCCTCCCCCCGGCGCCCGGCGCGCGCCCCGATGCGCCCGCTGCCCACCTTGATCTTCATGAGCCGCTGGCTGCAAATGCCGCTGTATCTCGGCCTGATCGTTGCTCAGGGAGTGTACGTGTTCCTGTTCGTGCGCGAGGTATGGCATCTCGTCACGCACGCGGCGAGCCTCGACGAAACGTCGATCATGCTCGGCGTCCTGAGCCTGATCGACGTGGTGATGATTTCGAATCTGCTGATCATGGTGATCATCGGCGGCTACGAAACCTTCGTGTCGCGCCTCGGCGTGGAAGGCCACCCCGACGAACCGGAATGGCTCGACCACGTGAATGCGGGCGTGCTCAAGGTCAAGCTGTCGATGGCATTGATCAGCATCTCGTCGATTCACCTGCTGAAGACCTTCATCAATCCGGAGCAGCAGAGCCAGCAGGCGATCTTCTGGCAAGTGATGATCCATCTGTCGTTCCTCGTCTCCGCCCTCGCGATGGCGTGGATCGACCGCCTGACCACGCATACGCATCCGGCGCATTTCCGCGAGGCGCGCGAAAGCGAGACGCACGACGCCTAAACCGCGGCCGATAACAGAGAAACCAAGACAGTTCCCTCCCACTTACGTACCCGATCATGACCGTTATCAAGCAGGAAGATCTGATCCAGAGCATTGCGGATTCGCTGCAGTACATCAGCTACTACCATCCGCTCGACTACATCCAGGCGCTCGGCCGCGCATACGAGCTCGAACAGAGCCCGGCCGCGAAGGACGCGATCGCGCAGATCCTGACCAACAGCCGCATGTGTGCCGAAGGCAAGCGTCCGATCTGCCAGGACACCGGCATCGTCACCGTGTTCGTCAAGATCGGCATGGACGTGCAGTGGGCCGACGCCACGATGAGCGTCACCGACATGATCAACGAAGGCGTGCGCCGCGGTTACCTGAACCCCGACAACGTGCTGCGCGCGTCGATCGTCAACCCGCCCGAAGGCGCCCGCAAGAACACCAAGGACAACACGCCGGCCGTGATCCACTATGAGGTGGTGCCGGGCGACAAGATCGACGTGCAGGTCGCGGCCAAGGGCGGCGGCTCGGAGAACAAGTCGAAGTTCGCGATGCTGAACCCGTCGGATTCGATCGTGGATTGGGTGCTCAAGACCGTGCCGACCATGGGCGCCGGCTGGTGCCCGCCCGGCATGCTCGGCATCGGGATCGGCGGCACGGCCGAAAAGGCCATGCTGATGGCGAAGGAATCGCTGATGGAGCCGATCGACATCCAGGAGATCATCGAGCGCGGTCCGCGCGACTGGGTCGAGGAACTGCGCGTCGAGCTGTACGAAAAGGTCAACGCGCTCGGCATCGGCGCGCAGGGCCTCGGCGGCCTCGCCACCGTGCTCGACGTCAAGATCATGGCCGCGCCCACGCACGCTGCGTCGAAGCCGATCGCGATCATCCCGAACTGCGCCGCCACGCGCCACGCGCACTTCGTGCTCGACGGCTCGGGTCCGGCCAAGCTCGACGCGCCGCCGCTCGACCAATGGCCGCAAGTCCAGTGGGAACCGAATACCGAAACCAGCAAGCGCGTCGATCTCAATACGCTGACGCCCGAGGAAGTGGCAAGCTGGAAGCCGGGCCAGACGCTGCTGCTGTCGGGCAAGATGCTCACGGGCCGCGACGCCGCGCACAAGCGCATCGCCGACATGCTGGCCAAGGGCGAGAAGCTGCCCGTCGATTTCACGAACCGCGTGATCTATTACGTCGGCCCCGTCGATCCGGTGCGCGACGAAGTGGTCGGTCCGGCCGGCCCCACCACGGCCACGCGCATGGATAAGTTCACCGAAACCATGCTCGCCGAAACGGGCCTGATCTCGATGATCGGCAAGGCCGAGCGCGGCCCCGTCGCGATCGAGGCGATCCAGAAGCACAAAGCCGCGTATCTGATGGCCGTCGGCGGCGCCGCCTACCTCGTGTCGAAGGCGATCCGCGGCGCCAAGGTGCTTGCGTTCGAAGACCTCGGCATGGAAGCGATCTACGAGTTCGACGTGCAGGACATGCCCGTCACGGTGGCGGTCGACTCCACGGGGACCTCTGTCCATCGGACGGGCCCTAAGGAGTGGCAAGCCAAGATTGGCAAGATCCCGGTTGCAGCCGAATAAACGGTTTAGTAAGCTTTCGAGGCTCCGCAAACCAATTAGGACATACCCCATGCAAGGCGATCCCAAAGTCATCGAATACTTGAATGCACAGCTGAAGAACGAGCTGACCGCGATCAACCAGTATTTCCTGCATGCGCGCATGTACAAAAACTGGGGCCTCGAAAAGCTCGGCAAGCACGAGTACGACGAGTCGATCGGCGAGATGAAGCATGCCGACTGGCTTATCGAACGCGTGTTCATGCTCGACGGGCTGCCCAATCTGCAAGATCTGCACAAGCTGCTGATCGGCGAGGAAACCGAGGAAATTCTGCGCTGCGACCTCAAGCTCGAGCAGATTTCCCAGGCCACCTGCAAAGAGGCGATCGCCTACTGCGAATCGGTGCGCGACTACGTCTCGCGCGAGATCTTCGAAAAGATTCTCGACGACACCGAAGAGCATATCGATTGGCTCGAAACGCAGATCGAACTGGTCGCCAAGGTCGGCCTGCAGAACTATCTGCAGACGATGATGGGCTCGGCCGAATAACTCAACCGCCTCAACCCCACGTTCGCATGACGACACGCGCGGATCAGCTTGGCGCGAGGGCCCCTGTATCCGGGTCGCCCGCGCCGATCGGCATCTTCGATTCGGGGCTCGGCGGCCTCTCGGTGCTGCGCGCGGGTTGGGCGCCGCCGCCGGGCGCACA
>CAUPOD010000107.1:0-7537 GCA_963512745.1 uncultured Burkholderia sp.
GGAGATAGCCGGCGCCTTGACCGGCCAGCTTCGGGAACGCGCCGCTCGGGCTGTTGCCGGTGATGCCGTGGCACGCGGCGCACACGCCGCCCGAGAGCGCGTGGCCCCGCGCGAGTTCGGCTTCGGACGCGGCCCGCGCCGGCAGGGCCGAACCGCAGACTGCCGCGGCGAACAATAGCGCCACAGAAATGCGCAAGCGATCCATTCGCGCCCTCTTTCGTGTTGTGAGGAGGTGAGAAGCGGCGCGCGGCCGACGCGTGATTTGCCTGCGCCGCTCCGCGGCAAGCTTCGGCCATTATGTGCCAAAGCCGCGCCACGGGGCTCGATGAGCGTCGTATTGTACAATAGCGCGTCGTCAGTCCCACAACTGCCAGGGACTAACCCTGCCAGGCCTCCGCCCGCCCGGGCGCTCTGTTATTGCGTATCCGCCCATGGCCTATCTGCTCCATCAAGCCCGCTTTTTCACGACCGTCAACCACCTGCGCGATCTGCCCGCCACGGTCCAGCCCGAAATCGCGTTCGCCGGCCGTTCGAACGCCGGCAAATCGACGGCGATCAACATTCTGTGCAATCAGAAGCGGCTCGCGTTCGCATCGAAAACGCCGGGGCGCACCCAGCACATCAACTATTTCGCGATCGGCCCCGCCGACGATCCGACCGCATACGTCGTCGACCTGCCCGGCTACGGCTACGCCGAAGTGCCCGAGGCGGCCAAGTTGCATTGGGAAGCGCTGCTGTCGCGTTACCTGCAAACCCGCTCGCAGCTGCGCGGCCTGATCCTCGTAATGGATTCGCGCCGCCCGCTGACCGAACTCGACCGCCGCATGATCGAATGGTTCGCGCCGACCGGCAAGCCGATCCACATCCTGCTGACCAAGTGCGACAAGCTCACGCGCCAAGAAAGCGTGAACGCGCTGCGCAGCACGCGCAAGGAACTGGAGATCTACCGCGAGACCGGTTTCGCGGGCGAGCTGACGGTGCAGCTGTTCTCGGCCCTGAAACGCGTGGGCATCGAGGAAGCGCACGAGCTGATCGAATCGTGGCTGCGGCCGAGCGCCGCGGACGAGTCCGCTCCGGCGGCCGATGCGGCAGAATAAGATAGGCCAGAAAAAAACCCGCCATAAAGGCGGGTCGAAAACAGCCTAATCGAAAAACGACAGGCACCCGCTCAGGGAGGAGAAGCGGGGGGCTCCATGCAAAACATGGCACCCAGGCGCTATCATATACCATTGATTCTGGAAAACACCTAAATACATTTTTACAGTTGCGCGAACCGCCAAGCGGGGCGCCCGGCCGTTTTCTCCCCCCACTGGACCCATGAGCCTCTATCCCCTGCACCGCCCGCGCCGCATGCGCCGCGACGATTTCTCGCGCCGTCTCATGCGTGAAAACCACCTGCGCACCGACGATCTGATCTACCCCGTATTCATCGTCGAAGGCGAAAACGTGCGCCAGCCCGTCGCCTCGATGCCCGGCGTCGAGCGCGTGTCGATCGACCTGCTGCTCGGCGTCGCCGAGCAATGCGTGACGCTCGGCGTGCCCGTGATCGCGCTGTTCCCCGTGATCGATCCGTCGCTCAAAACCCCGGACGGCATCGAAGCCGCGAATCCCGACGGTCTGATCCCGCGCGCGGTACGTGCGCTCAAGGCGCGTTTCCCGGACCTCGGCGTGCTGACCGACGTCGCGCTCGACCCTTACACGAGCCACGGCCAGGACGGCGTGCTCGACGAGAACGGCTACGTGATCAACGACGAAACCGTCGAACTGCTGGTCGCGCAGGCGAGCGTGCAAGCCGCCGCGGGCGTCGACATCGTCGCGCCGTCCGACATGATGGACGGGCGCATCGGCGCGGTCCGTGAAATGCTCGAGAGCGAAGGCTACATCCACACGCGCATCATGGCCTATGCGGCCAAGTACGCGTCGGCGTTCTACGGCCCGTTCCGCGACGCGGTCGGCTCAGCGGCCAACCTCGGCCGCGGCAACAAGATGACGTACCAGATGGATCCGGCCAACAGCGACGAAGCGCTGCGCGAAGTGCGCCTCGACATCGACGAAGGCGCGGACATGGTCATGGTGAAGCCGGGCATGCCGTACCTCGACATCGTGCGGCGCGTGAAGGACGAGTTCCGCTTCCCGACCTACGTCTACCAGGTCAGCGGCGAATACGCGATGCTGAAAGCCGCGGCGCTGAACGGCTGGCTCGATCACGACAAGGTCGTGCTCGAATCGCTGCTCGCGTTCAAGCGCGCGGGCGCGGACGGCATCCTCACGTATTTCGCGCTCGATGCGGCGCGCCTGCTGCGCGAGCAACAAGGCTAAGCCGCCTGGGAGCGTGGCGCGGGCCTAGGCATTTCATGCAGATGCCCGCGGCAGAAAAAAAACGGCGAGCGCTGAATCAGCGTCGCCGTTTTTTGTTTTACGCGCCGTTGCTTAAGCTAAGCGCCCGTCGAGTGCGTCTGGGCTTGGTCCAGGCTACGCAGAAACGCGTCCGGCGCCTGATAACCGACCACGCGTCCCGCCTCGCGCCCGTTCACGAACACGATAATGCCGGGCGGCCCGAACAGCCCGAACCGCTTGAGCAGCGCCTGATCGTCGGCATTGTTGGCCGTCACATCCGCACGAACCAAATGCATCTGCGCGAGCCGCGCGGCCACGCGCGTGTTGCTGAAGGTCAAGTGCTCCATCTCCTTGCAGCTCACGCACCAATCGGCATAGAAATCGAGCAGAACGGGGCCGTTCGCCCCCCGCACGATCTGGTCGAGTTCGGCACTCGTGCGCACCGGTGCAAACACCGGCCCCGCATGCGTGCCGCCATTCGCGGCCGCCGTGGCGCCCGCACCCGCTTCGGGCCCATGCGCAAACACAGCGAGCGGCCGTAGCGGATCGCTCGACCCGGCCGCCAGCCCGACGATCAGCGTCACGGCCCACACCGCACAGACGAGTCCGGCCATACGCCGGAAACGCTGAACAATGCCCGGCTGCCGCGGCGCGAACAGTCCCAGCATGACCGCCGCGACCAGCAGCCACAGCGCACACAGGATCATGCGTGCCGCATTGCCGAGCGCGGGCCAGACGATCCACAACGCCGCCGCGAGCAGGGCCACGCCGAAGAACACCTTGACCCCGTCCATCCAGGCGCCCGCGCGCGGCAGCAGCGTGCCCGCGCCGAGCCCGACGATCAGCAGCGGCACCCCGAGGCCCGCGCCCATCGCGAACAATGCTGCGCCGCCGAGCCACAGGTTGCCCGTATGCGCGATGAACGTGAGCACCGCGAACAGCGGCGCCGTCATGCATGCGCCCACCACGAGCGCCGAAAGCGCGCCCATCGCCGCCACCGCCGCGTAGTGCCCGCCCGAGCGCGCGGACGAAACGCGCGCGGCACCGTCCTGCCAGCGCTGCGGCAGCGCGATGTCCATGCCCGCGATCAGCGTCACGGCGAACGCCGCAAGCAGCACCGCGAACACGCCGAGCACCCACGGGTTCTGCAGCCACGCGCCGAGCGCCTGTCCCACGCTGGCCGCGACGATCCCGAGCACGGTATATACGAGCGCCATGCCGAGCACGTATGCCGCGGACAACGAAAGCCCACGCGCGCGCGTGACCGTATGGCCTCCGCCGACGATGATCGCCGACAGGATCGGGATCATCGGATACGAGCACGGCAACAGGCTCAGCACCATGCCCGCCACGAAATACAGCGCGACGATCGAGAAAAAGCCGCTCCCTTCGAGCAGTGTCTGCGCATAACCCGCGCTCGTCACGCGCTCGTACCACGGGCCTTGCGTGGTGGCGTCGAGTGCTGACTCCGGTTGCGCGCTTCGGTCTCCCGCGGTCTGCACCGGATGCCCCGCCTGCGGCTCCGACGTGGCGATCGCCTGCGCGGCAATGTCAGATGCGGCAGTGGACGACGCGACGGCGGCAAGCGCGGCAACCGCAGGCGTAGTCTGACCACCCTGCGCGGGCGCCGTACTCAACGCCGCCGCCGAGACATGCACGACATGCACGGCGGGCGGATAGCAAACGCCCATATCGGCGCAGCCCTGCGAAGTCACGTTCAAATCGAACGGCCCGGCCGCATGCGTAACAGGCAGCCGAATCGTCAGCATCCCGCCGCGATAGACCTCGAGATTCTTGGAAAACGCCTCGTCATAGAGCATGACCCCAGGCGGCAATTGCGGCGCACCGAGCGTCGCGCCGCCCTGCGCGGCGGCGAACGCGAAACGCTCGCGATACAGGTGATAGCCGGGCGCCACCAGGAAGTGCAGCACGACCTGCCCTGGTGCCTCTTCGCTACTGAATTGGAACGCTGCCGAGGGATCGAGCAGTGCGTCGTCGGCGTGCGCGGGCAGCGTCATGACGCCGATCCATACCAGACAAAGCAACCCCAATACAAACTGACCAAACTGACTAAGGCGCGCGAACCCGCGCGGCGCGCCCGACACGATGCGGCTAGACATAGAAAGTACGCTGAGTTTCCGCGGCGACCCATTGCCCGTATGCCTCGGAGGCAGCGGCCTGCCACGAGACGATTTCCGGCGTTTCGTACGGGTGATGCGCGCGAATGAAGGTTTCGAGATCGGGCACGCGCGCGGCGCTGGTCTTGAACAGCAGTTGGATCTCCTCGGCCCGTTCGAGCGCGCCCTGCCAACGATAGCGCGAGCGCACCGTACCCAATTCGGACACGCATGCCGCGAGCCGCGCCTGCAGCGCCCCCTCGGCCAGCCGGTCGGCGGTAGCCGCGTCGGGCACCGTCGTCAGCATCAGAATCACCACCATCGCGGCTCCACGCTCGTATCGAGCCATGATCGTACCGCAGTCTCGCATCCGCCGCCGCGGCGCACATCGGCGTGCGGCCGGCGGAGAACCCTGGCCCGAAACGCGTGCGCCAAACAAAAAAGCCAAGCGTTGAACGCTTGGCTTTTCTGGCAATGCTTAAAGCTTATTCGGCTTCTTGGATGTCTTCGACTTCCGAGATTTCCGGACGGTCGAGCAGTTCGACCAGCGCCATCGGCGCGTTGTCGCCCACGCGGAAACCGAACTTCAGGATACGCAGGTAGCCGCCCGGACGGTTCGCGAAACGCGGACCGAGCACGTCGAACAGCTTCGTGACCGAGTCACGATCGCGCAGACGGTTGAACGCGAGACGGCGGTTGGCCAGCGACGGCTTCTTGCCCAGCGTGATGAGGGGCTCGACGACCTTACGCAGTTCCTTCGCCTTCGGCAGCGTCGTCTTGATGACTTCGTGCTCGATCAGCGAGTTGGACATGTTACGGAGCATAGCCAGACGGTGGCTGCTCGTGCGGTTCAGTTTCCGCAAACCATGACGGTGACGCATATCAGTTCCTTAAACAGACAGAGTTTTGATCCAGCTCTTCTATCGCCCCCGAGGGGCACGGGCCGGTAATAAAAAAAGCAAGACGCGGATTTTAAAGGAAAATCCGCGTCCTGACTAGCCGGACGGGCAAACGCCCGCCGGGAATTACTTGTCGAGACCAGCCGGCGGCCAGTTTTCGAGCTTCATGCCGAGCGTGAGCCCGCGCGAAGCCAGGACTTCCTTGATCTCGTTGAGCGACTTGCGACCCAGATTCGGGGTCTTCAGCAGCTCGTTTTCGGTACGTTGGATCAGGTCGCCGATGTAGTAGATGTTTTCGGCCTTCAGGCAGTTGGCCGAACGCACCGTCAGCTCGAGATCGTCCACCGGACGCAGCAGGATCGGATCGATCTGCGGCGCGCGCGACGGTGCTTCGGCGGCGGTTTCCGTGCCTTCCAGCGCAGCGAACACCGACAGCTGATCGACGAGGATGCGAGCCGACTGGCGGATCGCTTCTTCCGGCGAGATCACGCCGTTCGTCTCGATGTTCATGACGAGCTTATCGAGGTCGGTACGCTGTTCCACACGGGCGCTTTCGACCGCGTAGCTCACGCGGCGCACCGGCGAGAACGACGCGTCGAGGACGATGCGGCCGATGATCTTGGCCGTGTCGTCGCCGTAGCGGCGCACGTTGCCCGGCACATAGCCGCGGCCCTTTTCGACCTTGATCTGCACGTCGAGCTTGCCGCCCTTCGACAGATGCGCAACCACGTGTTCCGGGTTGATGATCTCGACGTCGTGCGACAGTTCGATATCACCAGCCTTGACGATGCCTTCGCCTTCCTTGCGCAGCGTCACCGTGACTTCGTCGCGGTTGTGCAGCTTGAAGACGACACCCTTCAGGTTCAGGAGCAGGTTGACCACATCCTCTTGCACACCGTCGAGCGTCGAATATTCATGCACGACACCCGCGATCGTCACTTCGGTCGGCGCGTAGCCGATCATCGACGACAGCAATACGCGGCGAAGCGCGTTGCCCAAGGTATGGCCGTAACCGCGTTCGAACGGTTCCATGACCACTTTCGCGTGGCTATCGCCCAGCGATTCGACGGCAATGATCTTGGGTTTCAACAAACTGGTTTGCATAGGGTTTCCTTTTCAATACCCTCGGCTCGTTACACCGATAAGGCTGACCGGTCATAACCACAAAATAAACAGCCGAAACCCCGCCTTGCGCAGAGCAAGCACGGGGCCTCGGCCGTCAATCGGATTAACGCGAATACAATTCGACGATCAGGCTTTCGTTGATGTCGCCAGCGATATCGGCGCGCTCCGGCACATGCTTGAACGTGCCTTCGAACTTCTTCGCATCGACCGACACCCAGCTGGCGATACCGCCTTGCTCGGCCAGCGACAGCGCTTCGACGATACGCGCTTGCTTCTGCGACTTCTCACGCACGGCGACGATATCGCCTGCCTTGATCTGCATCGACGGGATGTTCGACACCACGCCGTTCACCGTGATGGTCTTGTGACCGACCAGCTGGCGAGCTTCAGCGCGCGTCGAGCCGAAGCCCATGCGGTACACGACGTTGTCGAGACGCGACTCGAGCAGTTGCAGCAGGGTTTCGCCGGTGTTGCCCTTACGGCGCTCGGCTTCCGCGAAGTAGCGGCGGAATTGGCGCTCGAGCACGCCGTAGATGCGCTTGACCTTCTGCTTCTCACGCAGCTGCGTGCCGTAGTCGGACGTACGCGCGCCCGACGTGCGGCCGTGCTGGCCCGGCTTGCTATCGAGCTTGCACTTGTCGGCGAGCGAGCGGCGCGCGCTCTTCAGGAACAGATCGGTGCCTTCACGGCGGGACAGCTTGGCCTTCGGGCCGGTATAACGTGCCACGTTATTTTCCTCAATTGATACTCACGCCGGGCTCACGCCCCGCGCTAGTTCGACCCTTTGGGACGAACGGTGGACTTAATCAATAGCAGCAAACCCGCCGGCGCTCAGTGAAGACACGGGCGACGACAGGCTTAGCGACTCCGTATTAGATACGGCGACGCTTCGGCGGACGGCAGCCGTTGTGCGGAACCGGCGTCACGTCGGAGATCGTCGTGATCTTGATGCCGAGACCGTGCAGTGGGGGGCGGGGGGGCGCAGGCCCCCGGCGCGGGGGCGGGAGCCTGCGGTTGTCCTGTGTCTTCAGCTACGCCACCCGGCGGCCGCCGTCCGCG
>CAUPOD010000108.1:0-7535 GCA_963512745.1 uncultured Burkholderia sp.
CGCATGGGCCGCAGCCAGGCTGCAATAGTCGCATGCGTCGAGATGCAGCGCGGGCTGGCGCGGCACGGCCGGCGCCGCGGGCCCGGTATTGGCGGAGCAGTTCGCGCTCAGCGCCACGCTGAGCCGCTCGTGCGCGGCCAGCCCCTGCGACACCGCGGGGGCGAGCGCTGTCAGCAGGATTGCGAGCAATCCGAACCAGCAGCCGAGTTTCTGGAGGCGCGAGCGAAGCATGGGCGCGAAGGCCGGGGTCGAGGCTTGATTTGGAACGGGGCGATTATGGCATGCGCGGCGCGCCGACTCTATCTTGCCGTGTCCCAAACGTTCGCCGGTTTGTCCGTCTCAGTCGGTCTGCCAGCGCAAATCCGTGACCGTCAGCGGTTTCGGAATCAGCTTCAACTCGCTGAACGCATTGGCGATCTGCTGCTGATACGCGAAGCGGTTCGCATCGACGGGCTGGATGCCGTAACCGGTGCGGCGCAGCGCGACTTCGAGCGTCGCGGCGTCGAGCCCCGTCAGCGGCGCGAGCTGCGCGGCCACGGCGGCGGGATTGCGCTCGGCCCACGCGTCGATCTGCGCGAGGGTGTCGAGGGCCGCGCGGATCACGGCCGGGTGCGCGTCCGCGAACGGGCGGCGCGCGACGTAATATTCGACGTTGCGTACCAGTCCGTCGCCGTTGACCAGCGTGCGCGCGCCGAGCTGATGCTCGACGGCGGCCAGATACGGATCCCAGATCACCCAGGCATCGACGCTGCCGTTCGCGAACGCGGCGCGCGCGTCGGCCGGCGCCAGATAGACGGCGTCGATGTCGTGATAGCCGAGCTTGGCCTGCTGGAGCGCCTTGAGCAGCAGATAGTGAACGTTCGAGCCCTTGTTGAGTGCGACACGCTTGCCGCGCAGATCGGCCAGCGTGCGGATCGGGGAGTCGTGCGGCACCACGATTGCCTCGCCGCGCGGCGCATCGGGTTCGGCCGCCACATAAACCAGATCGACGCCGGCCGCTTGTGCGAAGATCGGCGGCGTTTCGCCGACCACGCCGAAATCGACGGCGCCCGCATTGAGGCCTTCGAGCAACTGCGGACCGCCCGGAAACTCGTGCCATTGCACGCCGAAGCCGAGCGGCGCGAGGCGCGTTTCGAGCGTGCCGCGCGCTTTGAGCACGATCAGGTTGCCGTACTTCTGATAGCCGATCTTGAAGACTCGATCGGCTTGCGCCTGCGCGCTTCGGCTGACTGCGGCCGCCGCGCCGGCCAGTCCCAAGCCGCGTAGCGCAGCATGCGTCCCCAGGCCCGCGGCGGCTTTGAGGAGCGTACGGCGCACGCCATGCACGCGCGCGGGTTTGAAGTCGGAATCGGCCATGATCGGAGTTGTCCTTGCGTCGCTGGAGGCGGCCGCGAGCGGAGCGGCCGGGGAGAGCGCATCATGCGCAAGCGGCGCCGGGCGGGTCAAGGAAACGCTTCTAGTTAATTCCGATAACGATCGATGCCTAAGGAATTTGCCGCGCCGCGCCATATTCGTCCGACCAATTGGCGATTGCTCGCTTCGCGAAGTGCGCCGATGCCGATTCCATGTGTTTATCACGCGATACGGGCGTATTTGCATCGCGCCGAAGCATTTGATGCGAGATTTCGTGAAGAACGATTTGACTCATACCCTGCTTTCGGTTGAAGCTTATGCCCTGGTATCTGAAATGGGTTGTGCGTGCATGAGTTCGACCTTGAGTGTCCGCCGTATTTCCGCCGACCAGGGCAACGTCTATCGCGAGTTGCGCGCCGCGTCGTTGCGTGAGCCGCATGCGCCCGGCGAGGCGCCTGAAACCGAGCAGCCGCTCGACGCGGAGGCGGCGGCCGTAATCGCGGCGCTGCGCGCGAGTTCGGACGCTTCCGCTACTTTTCTGCTGTATACCGAGGGTCACGCGGCCGGCATGATCGGCGCCTATTTCGAGGCGGCCGACCCGCATCGCGCGTTCGTCAGCGAACTGTGGGTTGCGCAGGCCGTGCGCCATCTGCGCGGCGGCGCGCTGCTCGTCGATGAGGCGCGCGCGTGGCTGACCGCGCGCGGCGCGCCCGAGATCTACGCGTGGATTGCCGATCAGAACTCCGACGCGATCCGCTTCTACGAGCGCTCCGGGTTCGTCGATACCGGCGAACGCGCCCCGATTTCGCGGGTACCGGGCGCCCTCAAGGCGTTGTTCCTGCACCGCGTCGGCATCTGACGGACCGCCGGCGCTTCCGGCCCGCGCGGCTTGCCGCGCGCGGCGCGCCCGCGTTGCGGCGCAAAACAATCTCCCTAAAAATAATGGCCGCGGGCGTCGACGCCTGTAAAATACGCGAAATTTTTTCGCAAAACCTTCATGTCGCTTAAAAAGTCGCCATTCTTCGAGCTGCGCAGCGGTTCAGTCGATACGTTGCTGTTCATCGTCAAGAGCACCGACCTCGAGGCTTTGCGCGCCGAGCTGGCCAAGCGCTTCGAGGCCACGCCTGAATTCTTCGCCGACGACGTGGTCGCCATCGACGTACGGCGCCTGGCCGCAGGCGAGCGGGTGCCGCTCGACGCGCTGAGCCGGGCCCTGGCCGACGTCCGCATGCGGCCGTTCGGCGTCGTCGCCGATCCGGCCCAGCACACGTGGGTCAAGGAGAGCGGCTTGCCGCTGCTCGACGCGCGCGACGCGCGCCCGGCTACCGCCGGCGAAGCGGCGAGCGCCGTGGCGTCCGCGGCTTCCGTTGCCGAAGCCGAAGCGCCGGCTGCCGCGTTGCCGCAGGCGTCTCTGTTCGACGAGGCCGCGCAGGGCGCGGGCGAATCCGAAGAAGCGGACGATGCGGGCGACGCGCGCAACGGCGGCGCCTCGGCCGCGACGGGCACGCTGATCATCGACAAGCCGCTGCGTTCGGGGCAGCGCATCTACGCGAAGGGCGATCTCGTGGTGCTGGCGCCGATCAGCCATGGCGCCGAGGTGATCGCGGAAGGCAACATCCATATCTACGCGCCGCTGCGCGGGCGCGCGCTGGCCGGGGTGCACGGCAATCACGACGCGCGCATCTTCTGTACGTGCCTCGAACCCGAGCTGATCTCGATCGCGGGCATCTATCGCACGACCGAACCGCCGCTGCCGGCCGACTTGCTCGGCCGTGCAGTGCAGATTCGGCTCGAACACGAAAAACTCATGATCGAACCGCTGCGCCTGACCTGAAGCGCTCGGCGCATGGCGAATTCGATCGAACCTCTTTCACGACAAGGGTAGGCTAAATGGCAAAAATCATCGTGGTGACTTCGGGCAAGGGCGGCGTGGGCAAGACGACGACGAGCGCGAGCTTTGCTTCGGGCCTGGCGTTGCGTGGCCACAAGACCGCCGTGATCGATTTCGACGTCGGTCTGCGCAATCTCGATCTCATCATGGGCTGCGAGCGCCGCGTGGTGTACGACCTGGTCAACGTGATCCAGGGCGAGGCGAAGCTGAACCAGGCGCTGATCAAGGACAAGCAGTGCGATAACCTCTACATCCTCCCCGCGTCGCAGACGCGCGACAAGGATGCGCTGACGCGCGAGGGCGTCGAGAAGGTGATCAACGAGCTCAACGAGATGGGCTTCGAGTACATCATCTGCGATTCGCCGGCGGGTATCGAGGCCGGCGCGCTGCACGCGATGTATTTCGCGGATGAGGCGCTGATCGTGACGAATCCGGAAGTGTCGTCGGTGCGCGATTCGGACCGCATTCTCGGGATCCTGTCGTCGAAGACCAAGCGCGCGATCGAGGGCGGCGATCCGATCAAGGAGCATCTGATGATCACGCGCTACAACCCGAAGCGCGTGAGCGACGGCGAGATGCTGTCGCTCGACGACATCGGCGAGATCCTGCGCATCAAGCTGATCGGCGTCGTGCCGGAATCGGAATCGGTGCTGCAGGCGTCGAACCAGGGTACGCCCGCGATCCACCTGAACGGCTCGGACGTGGCCGAAGCGTACAAGGACATCGTCGCGCGCTTCCTCGGCGAGGACAAGCCGATGCGTTTCGTCGATTATCAGAAGCCGGGCCTGCTGCAGCGCCTCTTCGGCAACAAGTAAGGAGGCCGCGATGTCGATACTGTCGTTTCTGCTCGGCGAGAAGAAGAAGTCGGCTTCGGTCGCCAAGGAGCGTTTGCAACTGATCATCGCGCACGAGCGCGTGGGCGGCCGTCCGCCGGCCGATTACCTGCCCGCGCTGCAGCGCGAACTCGTCGCCGTGATCTCGAAGTACGTGAAGATCTCGAACGACGATATCCGCGTGAGTCTCGAACGTCAGGACGATCTCGAAGTGCTCGAGGTCAAGATCGAGATTCCGCAGGCCTGACCGCCGCGTTATCCGCCTCAAATCGTTTGTGTGACTGCATGCCGCGCCGGAAATGGCGCGGCATGCTTGCTTTGGCCCCGCGCTTCCTGGATGCTGATTCGGTCGGTACGTCGAAACAGGAGGTCAATATGCGGGGCTTTGCCGAGATCGCGGCGATCGTGCTCATACTCGTCGCGTGGGCTTGTGCGGTCGATTTCTGGGGCGGTACGGCGCTTTGATCCCGGCCGGCATTCCCGTCGGGATTGCCGGCCGCCGCCGTCATTTGGCCGTTTCGGCCGCTTGCGTCGGCGGCTGCGCTGCGGAGGCCGGCGGCGTCATGTAGCGGTGCGCGAGCGTCTCGTAGAGCGGCGGCGCGACGAGACGCGACACGCGGCTCGCGATCAGCGCCGTCGCCATCAGCGAAATCACGAGCGCGTGGCCGTTGATCATTTCCATGACGATCACGAACGACGTGATCGGCGCCTGCGTGACGGCGGCCAGATACCCGACCATGCCGAGCGCGATCAGCATCGGCAGATGCAGCCCGCCGAAGATTTCGTGCAGCAGGTTGCCGAAGCCCGCGCCGATCTCCAGCGAAGGCGCGAAGATCCCGCCCGGTATTCCCGGCAGATACGACGCGACCATCGAGATCATTTTCAGCAGCGGGTACAGGAACGGCAGTTGCGCCTGTACGTCGAGCAGGTTGCGCGCTTCCGCGTAGCCGCTGCCGAACGTCGTGCCGCCCGAAACCAGGCCCGTGACCGCGATCGCAAGGCCGCATGCGGCCGCGAACCAGACCGGGCGATCGCGCCGCAACGCGCGCGCGGGCGCGGGCAGCCAGCGTTCGGTATGGATCAGCAGCCACGCGAACGCGCCGCCCGCCGCACCCGTGACGATCCCGGTCAGCAGGACCGAAACGATCAGCAAGCGCGGCAGATGCAGCCCGACGTCGATGGTGCCGAAGTAGGTGTAGTTGCCGTTCATGCCAAGCGCGATCACGCCGGCAATGATGATGGCCGTGATCAGCACGCCGCTCGCGCGCGCCGAGAAGCTGCGCGTCAATTCCTCGATGGCGAACACGATGCCTGCGAGCGGCGTATTGAAAGCGGCCGACAAACCGGCCGCGGCGCCGGCGAGCACCAGTTGATGCTCGATCTGCGCGTTCGAGCGCGGATAGAAGCGCCGCAGGTTGAACATCAACGCGGCGCCGACCTGTACGGTCGGCCCTTCGCGGCCGATCGTGAAGCCGCCGAGGATCGCGGCGAACGAGAGCAGGATCTTGCCCGCCATGATCCGCAACGTGAGCAGCCGCTGGCCGAACGCGCCGGGGCCGCCGTCGTGGCCCGGCCGCGCGTGCAGCGTCGCGATCACTTGCGGGATGCCGCTGCCTTCCGCGCCGCGAAAGAAGCGCCGCGTGAGCCATGCGCACAGCGCGGCGACGGCCGGCGTCAGCAGCAGCGTCAACCACGCATGGCGATGCTCGATGCCGCGGAACACGTCGTAGCCCCAGTCGATCAACCGCGCGTAGAGCACTGCGATCACACCCACGGCGACCGCGCCGAGCCAGAATACGCCGTAACGGCGCCAGAGCCGGCGCGCGTTGCGGGACAGGAGATCGGAGCGGCTTGGCATCGGCGCGTGTGCGTGCGGGTGGAGTCGGGTGTGGAGCGCTGCCTCAGGAAAAATCGGTGTCGCGCGTTTCGGGCATCGTCAGAAACGCGCCGAGGCTGATCAGCGCCGCGACCGAAATATAGCCGCCCACCGCGGCGAGGCCGCCATGCGCGGCGAGCTGCTGCGCGATATAAGGCGCCAGCGAGCCGCCGAGGATCCCGCCGAAATTGTACGCCGTTCCTGCCCCCGTATAGCGCACGGGCGCCTGGAACAGTTCGGGCAGCAGCGCGTCCATCGGCGCGAAGCTGAAGCCCATCAGGAACAGCGCCATCACGAGGAACAGCGTAATGAGCGCGAGCGAGCCGCTGCCGACGAGCGGCGCCATCGTGAAGCCTAGCGCGATGGTCGCGAGCGCCGTCGCGATCAGCACCGGGCGGCGCCCATAGCGGTCCGCGGCCCAGGCCGACAGCGGCGTGGCGAGCGCCATGAACAGGATCGCGAAGCACAGGATGCCGAGCATCACGGGACGCTTGATATGCAGCGTGCCGACGCCGTACGACAGCGAGAACACGGACGACACGTAGAACAGCGTGTAGCAGATCACCATCGCGAGCGCGCCCGTGATCACGGAGCGCCAGTGACGCGCGAACAGCGTGGCGAGCGGCAGCGGGACGCGTTGCTGGCGGTCGAGCACGGCGCGGAACGCGGGCGTTTCGGCGATACGCATGCGCACGTAGAGCCCGATCACGACCAGCACCGCGCTCGCGAGGAACGGCACGCGCCAGCCCCAGCTGCGGAAGGCCTGATCGTCGAGACCGAACGACAGCGCGATGAACAGGCCGTTCGAAGCGAGAAAGCCGACCGACGGCCCCAGCTGCGGAAACATCCCGAACCAGCCGCGCTTGCCGGGCGGCGCGTATTCGGTGGCGATCAGCGCGGCGCCGCCCCATTCGCCGCCGAGGCCGATGCCTTGGCCGAAGCGCATCAGGCACAGCAGCGCCGGGGCCAGCGCGCCGATCGTGTCGTAGCCGGGCAGAAAGCCGATCAGCGTGGTCGAGAGGCCCATCACGAGCAGCGACGCCACGAGCGTCGATTTGCGGCCGACGCGGTCGCCGAAATGGCCGAACACGAACGAGCCGATCGGGCGCGCGACGAATGCGATCGCGAACGTCACGAACGCCGACAGCGTCTGCGCCGTCGCCGAGCCGTGCGGGAAAAAGACCGCGCCGATGACGAGGGCCGCCGCGGTCGCATAGACGTAGAAATCGTAGAACTCGATCGCGGTGCCGATGAAGCTCGCGAACACGATCGAATGGCGCGAGCTGCTTTGCGCATCGTGCGGTGCGGTCAGCGGGGAAGCGGGAACGGACATGGGGTCTCCGAGAGATCCGACGCGGCCGATGGAATTGGCGTCAGGCGGCGAGGCCGCTTTATGTTTTGGTATCGGGTGGCATGCGCGAGGCGTGCCCAGAGCGCGAATGCGCGATGCGAGTCGGTATGGGCCGGGGTTGCCGGCCGCTGAGCGCCGATGCATCGAACGAGCCGGATGGGCTCTTGGACAAGATTGCGGCGCTGCCGCTTCGGTATGACGATTATAGCGTGGCGAGCGCCGCGCGGGCGT
>CAUPOD010000109.1:0-7504 GCA_963512745.1 uncultured Burkholderia sp.
ATCCACGAACACGCGGCGAGCGGCGGGGCGGCGCACGCGAGCAGCAGGGCGCGGGCGGATCGGTCGGTCATGATCCCAATACAATCGCTCCCGTGCCCGACGGGGGGGGGGGAAAACCGGGGGTATGGGGGGCTCTCGGCGCGCCGGGCGCGGGCCCGCGCTCGCTCGGCTTGACGCGGAACCACGTAACGTACAGCGCCGGCAGATAGAACAAGGTGAGCACGGTGGCCACGGTGATGCCGCCCATCAGCGCGCTCGCCATGGGCCCGAAGAAATTCGAGCGCAACAACGGGATCAGCGCGAGCACGGCCGCGGCGGCGGTCAGCATGATCGGCCGGAAACGCCGCACCGCCGCGCCGACCACGGCGTCGAAGCGCGGGTGTCCCGCCGCGACGTCCTGTTCGATCTGATCGAGCAGAATCACCGAATTGCGCATGACGATACCGAACATCGCGATCACGCCGAGCATCGCGACGAAGCCGAACGGCTGGCCGAACAGCAGCAGCGTGGCCGCGACGCCGATCAGGCCGAGCGGCGCGGTCAGCACCACCATCAGCACGCGCGAGAAGCTTTGCAGCTGGAACATCAGCAACGTGAAGACCGCGATCGCCATCAGCGGCATCTGCGCATTGATCGACGCCTGCGCCTTCACGCTTTCCTCGACCGCGCCGCCGATCTCGACCCGATAGCCGACCGGCAGGTGCGCGCGCAACTGCGCCAGAGCCTGGTCCACCGCATGCGTGACGTCGATGCCTTGCGCGCCCGCCTTGATGTCCGATTGCACGGTGACGGTGGGTTGCCGGTCGCGCTCCCACACGACGCCGTATTCGAGACCGTCGGTGAAACGGCCCAGCGAACCGAGCGGCACCGCGCCGCGCGGCGTCGGCATGGACAGGCTCGCCATGCGCGACGGATCGACCCGATCGTTTTTAGGCGCGCGCAAGTCGATGGCGATCAACTTGTCGCGCACGCGGTACTGCGAGATCGTTTGACCCGAGAGATTCATGGCCAGGAAACTCGCGATGTCCTGCGAACTCACGCCGAGCGCGCGCGCCTTCTGTTGATCGACCTCGAAGCGTACCGAGCGCTCGGCCGGCTCGTCCCAATCGAACTGCACGTGCTGCGTCTGCGGATTGGCGCGCATCACGGCCGCGACTTGTACCGCGAGCGCGCGCACCTGTCCGATATCGTTGCCGGTCACGCGAAATTGCACGGGGTACCCGACGGGCGGCCCGTTCTCGAGCCGCGACAGACGCCAGCGCACGCCGCTGAACTCGCGGTTCATGACGGGTTCGAGCCATTTGGCGAGCGCCTCGCGCTCCTTGATCGATTTCGCCGTGATCACGAACTGCGCGAAATTCGGCTGCTGCAGTTGCTGGTCGAGCGGCAGATAGAAGCGCGGCGCGCCGCTGCCGACGAAATCGATCGAATGATCGATCTCCGGCCGGTTCGCGATGACTTTCTCGAAACGCAGCGCCTGCTGCAGCGTCGCATTGAACGATGCGCCCTCGGGCAGCCGCAGGTCGACGAGCAGTTCGGGTCGGTCCGAGCTCGGGAAGAATTGCTGCGGCACACGCGTGAAGCCGACCAGCGCCAGCACGAACAGCACGCCCGTGACGACCAGCACCAGGATATGGCGCTTCAGGCACCAGTCGATCCAGCCGCGCAAACGGTTGTAGAAGCGCGTGTCGTAAATATCGTGCTCGTCGTGCTGGCCCGGCGTCGCGTTCGCCGCGGCAGGCCGCTCGGGCAGCAAGTGATAGCCGAGCAGGGGAATCACCACCACGGCCGCGAACCACGACGTGATCAGCGCGATCGCGGACACCTCGAAGATCGAGCGCGTGTACTCGCCCGTGCTCGACTTGGCGAGCGCGATCGGCAGAAAACCCGATACGGTCACGAGCGTGCCGGTCAGCATCGGGAACGCGGTGCTCGTATAGGCGAACGCGGCGGCCAGCGTGCGCGGATAGCCTTGTTCCAGCTTCACGGACATCATTTCGACGGAGATGATCGCGTCGTCCACCAGCAGCCCGAGCGCCAGAATCAGCGTACCGAGCGACACCTTGTGCAGCCCGATATCGAAGATGTACATGAACAAAGCCGTCACGGCGAGCACGATCGGGATCGAAATCACCACCACCATGCCCGTGCGCAGCCCCAGCGACACCAAGCTGACGACCAGCACGATCGCGACTGCCTCGCCCACCGCCTCGACGAAATCCGAGACCGAATGCGACACGGCCTTCGGCATGCTCGACACCTCGTCGAGTTTGAGTCCGGCCGGCAAACGCGCCTGCAGCTTGCCGAGCTCGCTTTCGAGCGCGCGCCCGAGCCGGATCACGTCGCCGTTGGGTTGCATGGTCACGCCGATGCCGAGCACGGCATGGCCGCCCGCGCGCATTTGCTCGACGGGCGGATCGTCGTAGCCGAGCTTGATGCCGGCGATATCGCCGAGCCGGAACTGACGGCCGTTGATGTCGACGATCGTGTCGGCCAGCGCCGCGACGCTGTCGAACTGGCCGCTCGGACGGATATAGACGCGGTCGTCGGTCGCCGTCAGCACGCCGGACGAGGTCACCGCGTTCTGCTGGTTGATCGCCTGCGCCAATTGCTGCGGCGAGATGCCGAGCCGGCTCAGCGCCGCGTTGTCGATCTCGACGTAGAGGTGCTGATCGGGATTGCCGAAATAATCGACCTTGGCGACGCCCGGTACGCGCAGCAGCTCGGTGCGCAGCTGCTCGGCATAGTCGTGCAGCTGCGCGGGCGAGTAGCCGTCGCCCGTCAGCGTATAGATGTTGGTATAGACGTCGCCGAACTCGTCGTTGAAGAACGGTCCTTGCACGCCGGGCGGCAGCGTATAGGCGATATCGCCGACCTTCTTGCGCACCTGGTACCAGGTTTGCGGAATGCTCTTGACCTCGGCCGAATCCTTGACCTGGAAGAACAGCGTCGATTCGCCGGGGCGCGAATAACTGCGCAGGAAGTCCACGTCGGGCGTTTCCTGGAGCTTGCGCGCGATGCGGTCCGTGACTTGCTCCTGTACCTGGCGCGCCGTCGCGCCGGGCCACAGCGTGCGGATCACCATCACGCGGAACGTGAACGGCGGGTCCTCGGATTGGGCCAGGTGGGTGTACGCGAAGATCCCCGCGATCGTCGAGAGCACGATCAGATAGACGACGAGCGCCTGATGGCGCAGCGCCAGGGCCGACAGATTGAAGCGGTGCTTAGGGTCGTGAAGTTCGTTCATGAGGCGGACCCTTGCGGCGCGGCGTCGTCCGGGTGCAGCGGCGCGATGGGCTGCACGGTCTGCCCCGCGCTCACGGTATGCACGCCTTGCTGCACGACGCGTTCGCCGTCCTGCAGGCCTTGCGACACCGTAATCGTGCTATCGCCGTAGCGCTCGATCGCGACCCGGCGCAGCACGAGTTTGTCGTGCGCATCGACGACCCAGACGGCCGGCGCATTGCCGTCGTGGAACAGTGCCGTGGCGGGCAGCGTGTACTGCGGCGCGCCGTCGGCAGCCGGCTTGCCGGGGAACGCGACGAGCGCGGTCATGCCGAGGCGCACGGCAGCGTCGGCGCCCGGTTCCAGCCGCAGCTTCACGCGATAGGTCCGGCTTTGCGGATCGGCGGCCGGCGCGATTTCGCGCACGGTCGCCGCATAGGTGCGGCCCGGCGCGGCCGGCAGGCTCACGACGGCCGGGGTGCCTGGCTTGAGGCGCGCGAGCAGCGTTTCGGGCACGTTGCACACCGCGTCGAGCGCGCCCGACCAAGCCAATTGATAGATCGGCTGGCCGGCCGAGACGTTTTGTCCCGTATCGGCTTGCTCCGCGGTGATCGCACCCGCGTGATCGGCGACGAGCGTCGCGTAGCGCAGCTGATCGGCGGCGAGTCCCGCCTGCTGCTGCGCTTGATCATGCTGCGCGACGGCCGCGGCGTAGGCGTTTTCGCTTTGGTCGAGCTGGGCGCGCGCAATGAGGTTGGCGCGCATCTGCGCGCGGTCGCGTTCGACCTGGGTGCGCGCGAAGGCAAGGTTCTGCGCGGCGGCGTCGAACTGCGCCTTGGCGCTCGCGGCGTTCTTCCGCACGTCGGACGGGTCGAGCAGCGCCACGACCTGGCCCGCTTTGACGGTGTCGCCGAGCCGCACCTTGCGCTCGATCACCTTGCCGGCGATGCGGAACGAGAGCGGGGTGGAATCGCGTGCCTCGATATCGCCGGGCAGGCTGACCGAGGTGCCGCCGTCGGACGCGTGCACGGGTAGCGCGACCACGATTTGCGGCGCGGCCGGCGCCTCCGAGCAGGAATGGCAAGCGGCCAGCATGAGCGCGGCGCCGCAAAGCGTGGCGATACGAAAACCAGGAACAGGCACGGCAACCTCGCGAAAAGAGGCGGCGGCCCGCGCCGGCGCAGCGATTGCGGAGCCGGCACCCACCACCGTCATTCAGAAACTTGACTGAATTCTAATACAGTAATGTATCTTAGTGCAAAGATGAATCTAAGTGCCGGAAATGCTAGACTCCGCTCCATGAAACCACAGCGTTTGACGCGAGAGCAAAGCAAGGACCTGACGCGCGAGCGTCTGTTCGAGGCTGCGCACGCGATTTTCACGAAAAAGGGATACGTGGCCGCGAGCGTCGAGGACATCGCGGCGGCGGCCGGCTATACGCGCGGCGCGTTCTATTCTAATTTCGGCAGCAAGGCGGATCTGCTGCTGGAACTGCTGCGCCGCGACCACGACGCGATTCAGGCCGAGCTGCACAAGATCTTCGACAGCGGCGGCACGCGCGAGGAGTTGGTGGCGCGCGCGTTCACGTATTACAGTCAGATAGTCGGCAACGACCGGTCCTTCCTGCTGTGGGTCGAGGCCAAGCTGCAGGCGACGCGCGACGCCAAGTTCCGCGCGCTGTTTACGGCTTTTTCGCAGGAGAAGTGTGCGCAGATGGCGAAGAGCATCGCGCATTTCGCCGAGCGTCTCGGCGTGCCCTTGCAACTGCCGCCCGATGTGCTCGCGCTCGGGCTCATGAGCTTGTGCGACGGCGTGCAGTCGTATCACACCGCCAGTCCGCAACTGATCACGGCCGAGATGGCGCAAGCCGTGCTCGGCGGTTTCTTTTCGCGCGTCGTGCTCGGGCAGGGACCCGAGGCATAGCCGGAGCGGCGCGAACACGGGTTTCGTCATCCCGCGAGGCCGCCGGGTTCGCCGTTCGCGCCGTTGATGCGCCGGTACGCGTCCAACACCGAAGTCTTGTAAACCACCCCAAGCAGCCGCGGCTGCACGGCGCTTTCGATCACGGGCAGCCGCTCGCCCTGAAAGCCCATGAAGTGCTGGAGCGCGTCGCTCAACGACATGTCCGGCCGCAAGAGCGGAAACGGCGTGTGCACGTACTGGGCCGCCGTCTTGGCCGCGGTGTCGCGCTTCTCGAGCAGATCGGAGGTGATGTCCTTGAGCGCGACGGCGCCGTGGAAACCGCCGTCGGGATCCGTCACGTACAGATATTTGACCGGGTATTCGAGAAACACGCGCGTCATATCGGCGACGCTGGCCGTCAGCGGCACCACGGTCTCGGCGGGCCGGATCAGGTCGCGCATCTGCGTGCTCTTGAGACGCTCGCGCGCGGCCTCGTCGCGGTGGCGGCGCAGCGTGATCTCGTACATCGACGCGGTGCCGGCCGCGCGCGCCACGAAATAGGCGACCACGCACGACAGCATCAGCGGCAGCACGACGGGATAACTCAGGGTCATCTCGAAGATCATCAGGATCGCCATCAGCGGCGCCTGCGTCGCGCCCGCGAGGAACGCGCCCATGCCGACCATCGCATACGCATACGCGGCCGAGATGTGGCCCGGGAACAGCGCCTGCATCGCGAGCCCGAACAGCGAGCCGAACGCGGCGCCCATGAACAGCGTCGGCGTGAAAATCCCGCCCACGGCGCCCGAGCCGACCGTCGCGCTCGTCGCGAGCAGTTTGAAGACGAGCACCAACGCGAGCGCCTGCCAGGTCCACGGCATATGCAGGATCGCGTTGACCACGCTGTAGCCGTTACCCCACACGTCGGGCGTCCACACCGAGATCACGCCGACCGCGAGGCCGCCCAGCGCTAGCCGCAGCGGCACCGGCAGCGGCAGACGCTGGAAACCGGCCTGCGACGCATGCAGCAGGCGCAGGAACAATGGCGCGAGCACGCCGCAGAGCAGCCCGAGCCCGACGAACAGCAGCACCTCCAGGCCCGTCACGGCCGGAAACACGGGCATCTCGTACGGGGGCTTGTAGCCGGCGAGTTGGCGCATCGTGATGTTCGCGACGACCGATGCGAACACCATCGGCCCGAAGCTGTCCATCGCGATCGTGCCGAGCACGATTTCGCTGACGAAGAACGCGCCCGCGATCGGCGCGTTATAGGCCGAGGTGATGCCGGCCGCCGCGCCGCAGGCCACGAGCAGGCGCAGGCGCGCGGGATCGAAATGCAGGAAGCGGCCGGTCAGCGAGGCGACCAGCGCGGCGAGCTGCACCATCGGGCCCTCGCGGCCGATCGAGCCGCCGCTCGCGATCGTCAGCAGCGACGACGCGCTGCGCCACAGGCTCGCCTTGACGGGCACCACGCCGTCGCCGAGCGCGACGGCCTCCATATAGTCGCTATGCGCCTGCCGCACGCCGCTGCGTTGCGCGGCCAGCAGCACCGCGCCCGCGAGCAGGCCGCCCAGCGTGGGCACCGCGATGCGCACGGGCCAGCTCAAATGGCGCGCGATATCGGTGAAGCTGCCGGTCTCGCCGAGGAAGATGCGCTGGAGCAGCGCGATGCCCTCGCGGAACGCGATCGTCGCGAGCGCGCCGCCGATCCCGACCACTACCGACCATGCCAGCATGGTGTGCGCGTCGGACAGCTGGAGGCGGGCCTGAGCGCGGGTGCGGAGCTTGAGCAGGAAGGACAGCACGACGAAATTTTATTGGGGTGGCAGTGAAGGAGGCGCGACGCAAGAATAACAAAGCCTGAGCGCGTTCATACGAAAATCGCGCGCGGCGTCGTCAACCGAACGCGCGTTCGACACACCACGTGATCGCGTACCCGCCGACGATCAGCCACACGTACAGGACGGCCCCGGTCGCGAGCGCACGCGGCCCCGCGGCGCGCACTTGCGGCAGGCGCGTCTCCATGCCGAGCGCAGCCATCGACATGGTCAGCGCGAACGTGTCGAGCGAGTCGAGCGCCGAGACGGCCGCGGGCGGCAGCACGTGCAACGAGTTGACGATCACGAGCGCCACGAAACCGAGCGCGAACCAAGGCAGCGCGGGCCGCTTGCGGCCAACGGGCGATTGGGCCGTGCGGGCCGAATCCTGAGCGCCGCGTGCCGGCCGCGCGAACCAGATGCCGGCCGCGAGCAGGACGGGCACGAGCAGCATGACGCGCGTCATCTTCACGATCGTCGCGATATGCACGACCTCGGGGCTCACGCCGCTGGCGGCGCCGACGACCTGCGCGACTTCGTGGATCGTGCCGCCGTAGAAC
>CAUPOD010000110.1:0-7477 GCA_963512745.1 uncultured Burkholderia sp.
ACCGTGGGGGGGGTGGGGGGGGGGGGGGGGTGGGCCGGGCGGGGCAGCGATGTCTCTTTGATGGTGCAATAGGCGCCACACCGCCGCCCCCCGCCCCCCCCCCCCCCCCCGCGCCGCCATGTAGCCCGAACCCGCGCCGATCTCGAGTACCGTCTCGTGCTTCTTGACGCCGAGCGCCTGCAGGATGCGCGCTTCGACGCGCGGGAACAGCATTTTCTGGCCGTCGCCGAGCGGCAGTTCGATGTCCGCGAACGCGAGGCTGCGATAGGCGTCCGGCACGAAATGCTCGCGCTTGACGACCGACAACAGGCTCAGGACCTCGGTGTCGAGCACGTCCCACGGACGGATCTGCTGCTCGATCATATTAAAACGGGCTTGTTCGATGTTCATGAAGGGCGTCGCTAGAAGCAGCCGTGAGCCGGCGGGAACGGTGCGGATTGTATCAAATGGGGCGTCCCGTAGGGCGCGCGGGGCGCTCAGCGCTTGCTGGTCTTGAGCTGCTCCTCGAAGGCGATGTCGAGCTTGCTGGCTTTGCGCGGTTTGGGCGGCCCGAGGCCGTCGACGAACGCGACGAAATCGTCGAGGGAAAGCGGTGCGCAGAGCTTTTGCGCGGCGCCGCTCGCGCGATCGACCAGATAGAACAGATCGCCCGGCGTCGCGACCGCCGAGTAGTGCGTATTGCCGGTTCGGGTTTTCAGGCGCTCGACCGCGCGGGTGGCTTGAGTGGTACGCATGGTGGTGGCAGCGAGAGGAGCGGGTGTTTACTGTACCAATAAGGGGCCCCCGCGTGCATGCCGCGGTGCAGCGGCGGCGTGCACGCGGCGAGCGCCCGCGAAGATGGCACAATTCGGCGTCGGCGCGCGTTGCGCGCCCGTTTCGACCGTTTTTATCCGCGTGGTGTCATGAATTGTCGCGAGCATTGCGGGGCATGTTGCATTGCCCCGTCGATTTCCAGTCCGATTCCGGGGATGCCCGGGGGCAAGCCAGCGGGCATGCGCTGCGCGCAGTTGGACCAGCAGAACCGCTGCATGATCTTCGGGCGCCCGGAGCGGCCGGCCGTGTGCGCGTCGCTGCGCCCGAGCCGCGAGATGTGCGGCGACAGCAGCGCGCATGCGATGCAGTGGCTCGGCTGGCTCGAGGCGCAGACGGCTGCTTGACGGCGCATCGCGCCTCGCAGGCGCTTCGCGCAGACCTCCACGGCGCAGCCGTCGCCTCGCATTTGCATGTCAAACTCTTGCGTAATACTTTCCGTCCAGGCGGACCGCGTCCGTTCCCGATCGTCAAACGTCCCCAGCGCGCCAGATGACTACGCCTCCTTCAACCATCAATTTTCAGAACGACATGTCGGGCCTCGTGTCCGCGTTCCGCTTTCACGCCGGGCACCCCGCGACCGCCCTCGACCGGGCCGAGGTGGAGCACGCGCTTGCGCATGAGCCGACCGCTTCCGGCGACGGTTCGTTCCTGTGGCTGCATTTCAATCTGTCGCACGCGGGCTGCCTGCGCTGGCTCGAAGCGCATGCCGAACTGCCCGACACCTTCATCGAAATGCTCGGCGAGGATACGCATTCGACGCGCATCGAGCGCCAGGAGAGCGCGCTCGTGGCCGTGTTCAACGACGTGATCTTCGACTTCGAGCTGACCCCGGCGCAGATCTCGACGCTCTGGCTCTACGCCGACCGCGGCCTCGTGATTACCTTGCGGCGCAAGCCGCTGCGTTCGATCGACAAGCTGCGCGAAAGCGTGCGCGGCGGCGAGACGTTCCGCTCGCCGGCCGAACTGCTGTCGCATTTGATGCGCGACCAGGCCGACTTGCTGACCCAGACCGTGCGCACCGCGAGCCGCGACGTCGACCGCACCGAGGACCGTTTTCTCGCGCAGCGCGTGAGCGGCGAGTATCAGGATCTCGCGGCGACGCGGCGCGTTTTGGTGCGGCTGCAGCGCATGCTCGCGCCCGAACCCGGTTCGGTGTTCCGCTTGCTCGCGCGGCCGCCGTTGTGGCTCGGCAGCGAGGACGTGCAGGATCTGCGCGAATCGACCGAAGAGTTCTCGGTGGTGCTCGGCGACATGGCCGGACTCGTCGAGCGCATCAAGATCCTTCAGGAAGAAATCAGCGCGCGCGTCGACGAGCAGAGCAACCGTACGCTGTTCACGCTTACGCTCGTGACCGTGCTCGCGCTGCCGATCAACATCGTCGCGGGCCTGTTCGGCATGAACGTCGGCGGGATCCCGCTCGCGGAGAACCATCACGGCTTTTGGCTCATGCTCGGCCTCGTCGTGACGTTCACCTGCGTCACCGCGCTCTGGGCCTTCCGCGGACGGCCCCGGCGCTAACGCGCATTTCCAACACGGATCAATGCAGATAGAAGGAACCGAAGCCTCATGAGCGATTCGTACCGTGTACACCGTCTCGGCGCCGAAGAAGCCGCCGCGCTAGTGCCCGCGCTGGCCGACGTGTTGATCGACTGTGTCGAGGGCGGCGCGTCCCTCAGTTTCATGCTACCGATCGCGCGCGAGACAGCGTTGGCGTTTTGGCGCGGCGTCGCCGACGGCGTGGCGCGCGGCGAGCGCATCGTCCTGGTTGCAGAACGAGAGGACGGCGCGATCGTCGGCACGGTGCAACTGATCGTCGGGTTGCCCGAGAACCAGCCGCACCGCGCCGACGTCGCCAAGATGCTCGTCCGTCGCGACGCGCGGCGGCAGGGCGTCGCACAGCGGTTGATGGCCGCGCTCGACGACGTGGCGCGCAGCGAGGGCAAGTCGGTGCTCGTGCTCGACACCGTCACCGGCGGCGACGCCGAGCGGCTCTACGCGCGCGCCGGCTGGCAGCGCGTGGGCGACGTGCCCGGTTATGCGCTGATGCCCGATGGCGCGTTGTGTTCGACCACGTATTACTACAAGCAGCTCGCGGTCTAGGCGCGCGCTTTTGCAATCCCCAACGGCCGGAGCCACGTCGATTTGAATACGAGCGAATTCGAAGCAAGCGTTTTGCATAGCGCGCGGCTGCGTCTCGAACCTGTTCGGGAGGCGCATGCGGTGTCGATGTTCGACGGCCTGTCGAATCCCGACGGCTACGCGTTCATCCCCGAGGACCCGCCCCCGAGCCTCGAACGATTGACTGCGCGTTACGCGTTTCTCGAACGGCGCCGCTCGCCCGACGACCGCGAGGCGTGGCTGAATTGGATCATGGTCGGTGCCGACGGACGTCCGCGCGGCTACCTGCAGGCGACGGTCCGGCTCGCGGAACGCGACGCCTCGATCGCCTATTTCGTGTTCGCGCCGTGGCGAGGCCAGGGGCTCGCGGCCGAGGGGTTGCGCGAGCTGCTCCCCGCGTTATGCGAAGCGTACGGACTGCGCCGCGTCGAGGCGCAGATCGACACGCGCAATCTCGCTTCGCTGCGTTTGATCGAGGCGCTCGGCTTCGCGCGCACGGCCTTCGTCGCGCATGCGGACGACTTCAAGGGCATGCCGAGCGACGAGTATCACTATGCGCTCGAAATGCGCGAGGATACCGACTTGCCCTATGATGCTCGGCGGGATTGAAGCCGAATCAGGAGGAATCGAATGACAGCATCGCACGCACCGAGCCGGCGGCGCTTCTTGTTGTGGGCCGGCGCCGGCGGGGCGGCTTTTTCGTTGGCGGGATGCGCGTCGGCGTTTTCGCTGGCGCCCGACCACGTGACGTTCTCGCGCGACGAGATGCAGCGCGCCGTCGCGCGCAAGTTCCCGTATCAGAAGACGCTCGGGCAAATGGCCGACGTCGTGTTGTCGAATCCTCTCGTGAGCCTGCTGCCCGAGCAGAACCGCGTGGCCGTGCACGTCGATGCGCATTTCGGCAGCGTGCTTTTGCACGAACCGGTGGCGGGGCACTTCACGTTGTCGGGACAGTTGGCTTACGACGCCGCGCGTAATGCGATCGTGATCAAGCAGCCGGCCGTCGACAGCGTGAGCTTCGACGACAGCGCGCAGATGTTCGCGCAGCAGATCGGGTCTGCCGCCGGGCTGTTCGCTGCCGATCTGTTGAACGACTACGCGGTCTATACCTTCAAGCCCGGGCAGCTGCAATTCGCGGGCGCCAGCTACGTGCCCGGCGCGATCACCGTGCTCGATCGCGGGATCCGCGTCGCCATCGTGCAGCAGTGACGGCGCGCACGGTGCCCGCGTAGCGGTACGGCGTGCGCCGTGACGTCAGGCGGCGTGCTTGCGGAACACGAGGTCCCACACGCCGTGCCCGAGCCGCAGACCGCGGCGTTCGAACTTCGTGACGGGGCGGTAGTCGGGACGTGGCGCGTAGCCGTCGGCCGTGTTGGCGAGCGTCGGTTCGGCGCTCAGCACTTCGAGCATCTGTTCCGCGTAGTTCTCCCAGTCCGTCGCGCAATGCAGATAGCCGCCCGGCTTCAGGCGCGCGGCCAGCTGCGCGACGAACGCGGGCTGGATCAAGCGGCGCTTGTGGTGGCGCGCCTTGTGCCACGGATCGGGGAAGAAGACGTGCACGCCGTCGAGACTTTCCGGCGCGATCATGTTTTCGAGCACCTCGACCGCGTCGTGCTGAATGATGCGGATATTGTTCAGTTCCTGCTCGCCGATCAGTTTGAGCAGCGCGCCCACGCCGGGTTCATGGACTTCGATGCCGAGAAAATCGTCTTGCGGACGCGCCGCCGCGATTTCGGCGGTCGAGGCGCCCATGCCGAAACCGATTTCCAGAATCAGCGGTGCCGTGCGTCCGAATGCGGCGCTCCAATCCGCGCGCTCGGGCGCGTAGGGCAGCACGAAGCGCGGGCCGAGATCGTCGAGCGCGCGGCGCTGGCCGGTGGAGACGCGGCCTGCGCGCGTGACGAAGCTGCGGATGCGGCGGTGACGCGCGGTATCGGTGCCTTCGGCTTCGATGTCCGCTTCGGGCGCGTGGTCCGTTTCAGCGTTTGCGTGGGCTGCGTGCGAGGCGGGATCGGCGGGCGCGAGGTCGTCGTCGGCGTTCGGATCGTGAATCATGTTGACCATTGTCAGGCGTAGGGCCAGGGGGCGCGGGGCAGGTGCGGGTTAGATCGCTACGATACCGCCGCGCGGCTCGCCCGGCGCAAAAAAGCCGCCGGGATAGCGGCGGCTGCGATGGCGTTTCCGTGTTCCCGCAGCCGGTGCGGCGCGGTTGAACGGCGGAAGTGGAGCGGGTGAAGGGAATCGAACCCTCGTCATGAGCTTGGGAAGCTCAGGTAATGGCCATTATACGACACCCGCAGAGCCCGCAATTTTACAGGGGTTTGATGGATTTGGGGAGTCGAAATCGTGTTCAGTGGGGTGAAAAGTGTATGCACTTCGGGGATTCTTGCTGGCATCACGCGAATGTCATCGTCACGCGCTCACGCGGACGAAATTTGATGATTTCCCCTTCAACGCGAAACTTTTGGTGGTAGAATTCGCGTTACTCGAAAACAACCTACGGTGTGTCATGTATGGCGACTTCGCCCGCTGATGGTATCGAAGCACTGGAACAGCTCATCGTCCAAAACATTCCGCGTGATGCGCTGATGGCTTGCGAGGACGCCTATCACAACGGAGACGTAAAAGGCCGCACACAAGCGTCTGCATTTGCGCAGGGGCATCGCCCGTCCGCCTCTGGCCAAGTGAAGCACTTCTACCTTAATGAGGCATTCCACGAAGCTTTGTTGGTCCATGGCGCAGATCCGACGCCTCTTCGTGGCACGCGTCTGGTCGTGGGACGCTTCGGTATCTTCCACGTTGCACGTCTCAACGTTCCCGGGCATCAATGGGCGAATTTGCGGCGGAGTGCTACGCGGAAGACGCTGGCGGAAGTCAATAAAGCCATCGAACAAAAATACGTGCAGCGCGATTTGTTCGATGAAGCGTCCGAAGCAACGGCGGGCACCATATTCATACTCGGTGTTATGGATGGTGTTGATGCGAATGGCATCGCTCAACTGACTCAGGTCATGTTGGCGCTGCCAGCGCCCGACATGAAATCTTGGCTTTATATGAAGTCGGTGACCGAATTCTTGAGCCTGTACGAACAAACGAACGCGGTGGAGCAGCCGGACAACGCTCAGCCCAAACTCAAGACACAACCCAAGAAGCAGACTGGCAATGACGAAGGGAATTAATGATCTTCAACCCGCAAGGCTTGAGCAAGCACTTGCGGCTCGTGGGCTGACGAAGGGCCAGCTGGCAAGCTTGGTTGGCGTTGCGGCGCCGACCGTCACCAAGTGGTGTAAGGGAGACCAAGCTCCCGAAGCAGATACATTCGAGCGGCTTGCGTCTGTACTCAACGTGCAGCCGGAATGGCTCACACGTGCCATGTTAAGGCCTGTCTCTAAGCCACTCTATCGCAGCAATGCATCGGCCTTAAAGGCCGCTCGCGCCAAGCTGGAGGCTCGGACCGAATGGACGCAAGAGATTGCTGTTCTCTTGGGCGACTACGTGGACTATCCGAAAGTCAACCTTCCCATGCGCACGTTTCAGGACCCCGAGCAGATCAGCGACGCCGATATCGAGGCTGCGGCTGAGGAATGTCGCGCGCTTTGGCAATTGGGCCGGGGTCCCGTGCAGAACCTTGCTCTGGCTGCTGAAAGTGCTGGCGTCCTAGTCATTCGCGAAGAAACAGAAATATCGGCTATTGAAGGTCTTTCAAGTTGGAGCGAACTGCTTGGGCGGCCCATTGTGTTTCTGTCGGCTGACAAAGCCAATGCTTTCCGCAGTCGATTTGATTTGGCCCACGAAATCGGGCATCTCATTTTGCATAAGCACATACCGAGAGCTGAAGAGCGCGACCGCTATAACCAGATGGAAAAACAAGCGCATCGATTTGCCGGTGCGCTCTTGCTCCCAGCGGAAACGTTTGCTAGTGAAGTTCGGGTGCCTACAAACCTAGACAATCTGCTCATCCTCAAGCAGCGCTGGGGCGCGTCTGTGGCGGCAATGATGATGCGCTTGCACGCACTTGGCTTGCTTAGTGATGAAGATAAGTTGACGCTCTTCAAGCGACGTTCCGCCCGTTGGGGATCCAAGGCAGAACCGGGCGACGAAAAATGGGAGCCTGAGGAACCGCGCTTGTTACGACGCACAGTGGAACTGCTGGTCAATGAAGGAATTTTGCCAGTCGAAAGCATCGCACGTCACTTGGGATATTCACCTCGTGATGTGGAGAAGCTCTGCGGTCTGCGCATGAATTACTTCACTGCACCAGCTCAAGTAGTAGAGTTAGCGACCCTTCGATCAGCAAGGTCTAGCGATACTACTGAGCGTCAAACCGGCGTTAGTCTGGCCGATGTTGTATCGTTTCAAAAATTCAAGAAGTAACTTGTAACTCTCGCCCGGTTCTACAAAAAACAGTCGATGGCAACCTTCAATGCGACTCATTGAAGGTTCGCTCTCAGAGATTCCGGCTCGACGAAGCATGAAGCGAGTCACTTCCGTTGTGAACCGCCCCGGGAATCGTGGAGGCTGGTTGGTTTAAGTTAATGCGGGTTCA
>CAUPOD010000111.1:0-7461 GCA_963512745.1 uncultured Burkholderia sp.
GGCGAAGGCAGCGAAGGCGCGCCGCCCGGCGAGTCGCCGAGCGCGGCCGGCTCGGATAGCTGACGCCCCTCGAGCAATGCGGGAAGCGATGTCATGACGCTTGCTTATCTCGGACTCGGAGCCAATCTAGGCGACGCGCGCCAGGCGCTCAAAGACGCCGTGGTGTGTCTCGCCCAGCATTCGCCGGTTACGGTGCTCGCCAAATCGAGCCTCTACCGTACCGCACCGGTCGATGCCGGCGGCGACGATTACTACAACTGCGTGGTCAAGATCGAGACGCGCCTGAGCGCGGCCGAGCTGCTCGCGCTGTGCCACCGCATCGAGCATCACTTCGGCCGCGAGCGTCCATTCCGCAACGCGCCGCGCACGCTCGACCTCGATATCCTGCTGTACGGCGACGAGATCATCGAACGGCCCGACCTGCACGTGCCGCATCCGCGCCTGACCGAGCGCGCGTTCACGCTGGTGCCGCTCGTCGAACTCGATCCCGCGCTCACGGTGCCCGGCTACGGCCGCGCCGATGCGTACCTGCCCAACGTCGCGGATCAGCGCATCGAAAAGATCCAATGCTGCAAGTGCCCGATGACGAAATCGGCCGAAGACGCCTGCCGATGAGCCTCCCGCCTCTCGCCAAGCCGCCCGTGCGCTACCTCGCGATCGAAGGGCCGATCGGCGCCGGCAAGACCACGCTCGCGACGCAATTGGCCGAGCGCTGGGGCATGCGCACCGTGCTCGAACGGCCGCAGGACAACCCGTTCCTCGAACGCTTCTACCGCGACCCCGCGCGCTTCGCGCTGCCCACCGAACTCGCGTTCCTCACGCAGCGCACGCAGCAGGCGCGCGAGATCGACGCGGCGCGCGCGGCCGGCGTGCCGCTCGTGACCGACTTCATCGACGAGAAGAACGCGCTGTTCGCGCAGCTCACGCTCGCCGAGGACGAATGGGCGCTGTACCGCACGCTCGTGGCGCAGCTCGCGACGCAACGGCACGCGCTCGACGCGGACGGCAATGCGCCCGATCTCGTGGTCTATCTGCAGGCGAGCCCCGAGGTGCTGTACGCACGCATCCAGAAACGCGGGCTGCCGATGGAACAGGCGCTGACCGACGCCTATCTGCGCCGCCTGTGCGACGCCTACGACCGGTTTTTCTATCACTACGACCGCGCGCCGGTCCTGACCGTGGCCGCCGAGCATCTGAACCCGCTCGAAGTGCCCGACGATCTGGCGTTGCTCGCCGAGCGCATCGAGACGATGCGCGGCCGCAAAGCCTCCTTCATCAAGGGCGCGGCCGCCCGCTGATACGCGCGGCGCCGGCGCTCCCCTCTTCGGATTGAACCGTTTATGAGTTTTCATCAGGAATCGAACCGCCCGGTCGTGACGGTGCCCAAGCTGCAAGCGATGCGCGCGGCCGGCGAGAAGATCGCGATGCTGACCTGCTACGACGCGAGCTTCGCCGCGCTGCTCGACCGCGCGGGCGCGGACGTGCTCCTGATCGGCGACTCCCTCGGCAACGTGATGCAAGGCCAGACCACGACGCTGCCCGTCACGCTCGACGAGATCGCCTATCACACGGCCTGCGTGGCGCGTGCGCGGCCGCGTGCGCTGATCATGGCCGACCTGCCGTTCGGCACGTACGGCACGCCGGCCGACGCGTTCGCGAGTTCGGTCAAGCTCATGCAAGCGGGCGCGCAAATGGTCAAGCTCGAAGGCGGTGAATGGCTTGCCGACACGGTGCGTTTCCTGATCGAGCGCGCGGTGCCCGTGTGCGCGCACATCGGTCTGACGCCGCAATCGGTGCATGCGTTCGGCGGCTTCAAGGTTCAGGGCAAGACCGAGGCGGGTGCGGCGCAACTGCTGCGCGACGGCCATGCGTTCGAACGCGCGGGCGCGCAGATGGTGCTGCTCGAAGCCGTGCCGGCCACCGTCGCCACGCACGTGACGGAAGCGCTGGAGGTGCCGACCATCGGCATCGGCGCGGGCGCGGGCTGCTCGGGCCAGGTGCTCGTGCTGCAGGACATGCTCGGCATCTTCCCGGGCAAGCGGCCGCGTTTCGTGAAGGACTTCATGGACGGGCAGACCAATATCCTCGGTGCGATCGAGGCTTATGTGCAGGCGGTCAAGGGCGGTACGTTCCCTGGGCCGGAGCATTGCTTCTAAGCGCCTGAACGCGGCTTCGGCCGCTTGTGCGGATACGAAAACGGCTTCCTCGTGGAAGCCGTTATTGTTTGCCGCTCTTATTTGCCGCTTCTATTTCCCGGTGCTATTTTGCGCCGCTCACCAGTCGTGCCGGCAGCGCGCCGCGCAGCGAATTGCAGATCACGATCGCCTCGGCGTTCAGCAGATCGTCGCGCGTGAGCGTGCGCTCGGCCGCCTGCCAGCGCGAATCCTCGAGCAGCACGCCGCGCATCACGCCCGGCAGCACGCCCGCCGCGAGCGGCGGCGTGTACCAGCGGCCGTCGAGCTTCACGAACACGTTCGAGCGGCCTCCCTCGGCCAGTTCGCCGCGCGTGTTGAAGAACAGCATGTCGAACGCGCCGTGCGTCTCGGCCAGCTGCCACGCGCGGTCGTAGTCGGCGCGGCGCGTGGTCTTGTGCGCGAGCAGCGGGTCGCACGCGTCGAGCGGCGCGAAGCCGTGCTCGTCCGCGAACAGCACGGCGACGGGTTCGGCCAGCGGCTGCAACGGCGCATGCCGCACATCGATGCGGCCGTCCTTGCTCAACGCCGCGCGCACGCGATGCGGGCCATCCGCGGCGAAATCCGCGCAGCACGCATCGAGCCGCGCGCGCAGCTCGCCCTCGTCGAACCGGAAGCCGAACGCGCGCGCGCTATCGCCGAGCCGCGCGAGATGCCGCGCCAGGTGGCGCACACCGTCCTCGCGTGTCGCGTGAAGCGTCTCGAACAGCTCGAAGCCCGGTTCCGCGCCGGTCAGGAAGCGCGCCTTGAGCGCGCACTCGGCATATTCGTCGGCGGCCACGCTGTCGAGCACGATGCCCGCGCCGACGCCCATTTCGCCGCGCCGGCGCCCCGCCGCATCGGCCGCTTCGAGCGTCAACGTGCGGATCGCGACCGACAGGCAGAAATCGCCGCAAACGGCATCGACATCGGCACCGTTCGCGGCCGGCGCGTCGAGCCAGCCGATCGTTCCGGTATAGAGCCCGCGCGGCGTCGATTCGAGCGCGTCGATCAACTGCATGGTCTTGTACTTCGGCGCGCCCGTGATCGAGCCGCACGGGAACAGCGCGCGCAGAATCGCGGCGAAGTCCGCATCGGCGCGCGCTTGCGCCTCGACCGTCGAAGTCATCTGCCAGACCGACGCATACGGCTCGACCGAGAACAACGCGGGCACGCGCACGGACCCCGTGCGCGCGATGCGCGACAGGTCGTTGCGCAGCAGATCGACGATCATGAGATTCTCGGCGCGGTTCTTGACGTCGCGCGCGAGGCCCGCCGCGGTCGCCTGGTCCAGCACCGGATCGGGCAGCCGCGGCGCCGTGCCCTTCATCGGCCGCGCGCGCAGCAGGCCGCCCGTCTTCTCGACGAACAGCTCGGGCGAGCACGACAGCACCCACTCGTCGCCGGGCAGCGCCAGCAGCGCGCCGTAACGCACGGGCTGGCGCACGCGCAGGCGCCGGTACAGCGCGAGCGGCGTGCCGAACACGTCGAAGCCGAGCCGGTACGTGAAATTGACTTGATAGGAATCGCCCGCGCGCAGCGCGTCGTGGATCGCCGCGATGGCCGTGTCGAACTCGGCGCGCGAGACGCTCGGCTCGACGTATGCGACACCGGCGGCCGACGGCTCGGGCGCCCCGCCGTCGCGCTCGGCGAGCCATGCGCCGGCTTCGTCGCGCGACAGGCGCCGGCATGCGCGGAACAGCACGAACCTCAGCGCCCCGCTGCCGCTGCTGCTGGCGGGGCCCCATTGCAGATCGCGGCCGAATGCGTAGTCGCCGACCACGAGCGCATGCAGGCCCTGCCGCAAATCGTCCTGCACCGCCGCGCACACGGCATCGAGTTCGCGCGGATCGGTACAGACGCGCTCGTGCGCGAAGCCCAAATACAAACGACTCGACCGCGCGGACGCGGTCGAGTCGCAATCGTCGAGCAGCGCGAACACCGCGCCGGCTCCACTTTCCATCATTGCCGCTTCCTTTATCGAAACCGCACGGCGCTTATTCGAAGAAGCGCTTCACGCGATCGAACCAGCCCTTGCTCTGCGGGCTGTGACGTGCGCCGCCCTCGGCCAGGGACTTCTCGAACTGCTTGAGCAGATCGCGCTGCGGCTCGGTCAGCTTGACCGGCGTTTCCACCTGCACGTGCACGTAGAGATCGCCGGGGATGCTCGAACGCAGCCCCTTGATGCCCTTGCCGCGCAGGCGGAACGTCTTGCCCGACTGCGTGCCCTCGTCCACCGGGAAGCTGACGCGGCCCGCCAGCGTCGGCACCTCGATCTCGCCGCCGAGCGCCGCCGTCGTGAACGGAATCGGCATCTGGCAGTGCAGATCGTCGCCGTCGCGCTCGAACACCGCGTGCGGCTTGATGTGGATCTCGACGTACAGATCGCCCGGCGGCCCGCCGTTGATGCCCGGCTCGCCGTTGCCGGCCGAGCGGATGCGCATGCCGTCGTCGATCCCGGCCGGGATCTTCACTTCGAGCGTCTTGGTTTCCTTGATCTTGCCCGAACCGTGGCAGTTCGAGCACGGCTCGGGAATGTAGGTGCCCGTGCCGTGGCACTTCGGACACGTCTGCTGGATGCTGAAGAAGCCTTGCGACGCGCGCACCGTGCCCTGGCCATGGCAGGTCGGACAGGTTTCGGGCTTCGTGCCGGGCTTCGCGCCCGAGCCGTGGCAGACCTCGCAGTTGGTCCAGCTCGGCACGCGGATCTGCGTGTCGTAGCCGTGCGCGGCCTGCTCCAGCGTGATCTCCATGCTGTAGCGCAGATCGCCGCCGCGGTACACCTGCGGGCCGCTGCGGCCGCGCGCGGCGCCGCCGGCCGCCTGGCCGAAGATGTCGCCGAAGATGTCGCCGAACGCATCGGCGAAGCCGCCGAAGCCCTGGCCGCCGCCGCCCATGCCCATGTTCGGATCGACGCCCGCATGGCCGTACTGATCGTAGGCTGCGCGCTTCTGTTCGTCCGAGAGCATTTCGTAGGCCTCCTTGACCTCCTTGAAATGCTCCTCCGCATCCTTGCTGTCGGGGTTGCGGTCCGGGTGGTACTTCATCGCAAGCTTGCGATACGCCTTCTTGATTTCGTCGTCGCTCGCGTTCTTAGCGAGGCCCAGAACCTCGTAATAATCCCGTTTCGCCATCTCGTTCCGCCAAAAAACAAATATGCACGGAGGGCCGCAAGGCCCGCCAGGCGTCTGGAAAATGCGCCGCAGCGGGCACGTGGGGGACCGTGTGCCCGCCGCTGTCGGCTTAGTCCTTCTTCACTTCCTTGAAGTCGGCATCGACCACGTCGTCGGACTGCGCGCCGGCTGCTTGCGCGCCTTCCGCACCGGCGGCCGCGCCCGCTGCCTGCTGGGCCTGCATGTCGGCGTACATCTTTTCGCCGAGCTTTTGCGAAGCCGTCGACAGCTCTTCGACCTTCGCGTCGATCGTCGCCTTGTCGCTCGCCTGATCCTTGAGGGCGTCCTCGAGCGACTTCAGCGCCGCTTCGATCTTTTCCTTCTCGGCCGCGTCGAGCTTGTCGCCGTATTCGGCAACGGCCTTCTTCGTGCTGTGCACGAGTGCATCGCCCTGGTTACGGGCGTCGGCCAGTTCGCGCAGCTTGTGGTCTTCCGCGGCGTTGGCTTCGGCGTCCTTGATCATCTGATCGATTTCGGCTTCGGACAGACCCGAGTTGGCCTTGATCGTGATCTTGTTTTCCTTGCCCGTGGCCTTGTCCTTCGCGCCGACGTGCAGAATGCCGTTGGCGTCGATGTCGAAGGTCACTTCGATCTGCGGCGTGCCGCGCGGTGCCGGCGGGATGCCCTCGAGGTTGAACTCGCCGAGCAGCTTGTTGCCGGCGGCCATTTCGCGCTCGCCCTGGAACACCTTGATCGTGACCGCGCCCTGGTTGTCGTCCGCCGTCGAGTAGACCTGCGCATGCTTGGTCGGGATCGTGGTGTTCTTGTTGATCATCTTGGTCATCACGCCGCCGAGCGTCTCGATACCGAGCGACAGCGGGGTCACGTCCAGCAGCAGCACGTCCTTGCGGTCGCCCGACAGCACCTGGCCTTGGATCGCGGCACCGACGGCCACGGCTTCGTCCGGGTTCACGTCGCGGCGCGGATCCTTGCCGAAGAACTCCTTGACCTTCTCCAGCACCTTCGGCATGCGCGTCTGGCCGCCGACCAGGATCACGTCGTCGATGTCGCTGACCTTGACGCCCGCATCCTTGATCGCGGTGCGGCACGGCTCGATGGTGCGCTCGATCAGGTCCTCGACCAGCGCTTCGAACTTGGCGCGCGTGATCTTGAGGTTCAAGTGCTTCGGGCCCGACGCGTCGGCCGTGATGTACGGCAGGTTGATTTCGGTCTGCTGGCTCGACGACAGTTCGATCTTGGCCTTTTCAGCGGCTTCCTTCAGGCGTTGCAGCGCGAGCACGTCCTTCGACAGGTCGACGCCTTGTTCCTTCTTGAACTCGCCGATGATGTAGTCGATCAGGCGCTGGTCGAAGTCTTCGCCGCCGAGGAACGTATCGCCGTTCGTGGACAGCACTTCGAACTGCATTTCGCCGTCGACGTCGGCGATTTCGATGATCGACACGTCGAACGTGCCGCCGCCGAGGTCGTACACGGCGATCTTGCGGTCGCCCTTCTCAGCCTTGTCGAGGCCGAACGCGAGCGCGGCTGCGGTCGGTTCGTTGATGATGCGCTTGACTTCGAGACCGGCGATGCGGCCCGCGTCCTTGGTGGCTTGGCGCTGGCTGTCGTTGAAGTATGCCGGCACCGTGATCACGGCTTCCGTGACCGGCTCGCCGAGGTAGTCCTCGGCCGTCTTCTTCATCTTGCGCAGCACTTCGGCCGAAACCTGCGGCGGGGCGAGCTTTTCGTCATGCGCTTCGACCCAGGCGTCGCCGTTGTCGGCCTTGATGATCTTGTACGGCATCAGGCCGATGTCCTTCTGGACTTCCTTCTCTTCGAAGCGGCGGCCGATCAGGCGCTTGACGGCGAACAGCGTGTTGCGCGGGTTGGTCACCGACTGGCGCTTCGCGGGCGCGCCGACGAGCACTTCGTTGTCGTCCATGTACGCGATGACCGAAGGCGTGGTGCGCGCGCCTTCCGAGTTTTCGATGACCTTGACCTGATTGCCTTCCATGACGGCCACGCACGAATTCGTGGTGCCGAGGTCGATACCGATGATCTTGCCCATTTTCTTGAATCTCCTGATTGCTGTTTCGCTGCGCCGAGTCAGGCTGCTAGGAAGCCCCGTCTCGCCGCGTCGTATTTTGTTGCCGTACACGAAAAAGGTGCGCCGGCCC
>CAUPOD010000112.1:0-7373 GCA_963512745.1 uncultured Burkholderia sp.
CCGACAGGCTGCGGTCGCGTGTCTTGACGGTCCACTGGTCGGGCATCGTGCGGATCTCGCGCTTGCCGGCGTTGATCATCGGCTCGATCGTGAAAATCATGCCGGGCTTCAGTTCGACGCCGGTGCCGGGGCGGCCGTAATGGAGGATTTGCGGATCCTCGTGGAACACGGTGCCGATGCCGTGGCCGCAGTATTCGCGCACGACGCTGTAGCCGTTGCTTTCCGCATAGCGCTGGATCGCGTGGCCGATGTCGCCGATGCGCGCGCCCGGGCGCACCTGGTCGATGCCGAGCCACATGCAGTCGTAGGTGACCTGCGCGAGGCGCTTGGCCAGGATCGAGCCTTCGCCGACGATGAACATGCGGCTCGTGTCGCCGTAATATCCGTCCTTGATCACGGTCACGTCGATATTGACCGCGTCGCCGCTCTTGAGCGTCTTGTCGCCCGGGATGCCGTGACAGATCACGTCGTTGACGGACGTGCAGATCGACTTCGGGAACGGCGGATAGCCGGGCGGCTGATAGTTGAGCGGCGCCGGCGTCGTGCCTTGCACCTGCGTCATGTATTCGTGGCACAGGCGGTCGAGCTCGCCGGTGGTGACGCCGGGCACAACGAACGGCGTGATGTAGTCGAGCAGCTCGCTCGCGAGCCGGCAGGCGACGCGCATGTGCGCGATATCTTGTTCGTTCTTCAGCGTGATGGACATGATCGATGCTCGGAAGTGCAGTTAACGCGCAATTATCGCATCGATTCACGCGTGCCGCCGAGCCTGGGCGCGGTTCAGCGCAAATTCCGCGCGGCGCGCGGGCGGTGGCGGGCGCGTTCGGCGGAGCAAAGGGCGGCTTGAGACACGCAACATTCACGTGCTATAATCTTTGGCTAAGTGCGTGTCGAGCCGTTTTTTTAAGGAATTTTAAGATTTAAGAAATCGGGCCCGATGCGGCTTAAGCCAGGTAGTACTTTTTTAGTAAATCGCAAGCCGGCGCACCCAGGGTGTCGCGGCGCGAGCAGGGCCGCCGAGCGGTCCGCGCGCCCGATGCTGCAGCCGGCTTAAGACTTAACCCTAGCGGAGAATTTCTCATGGCAACGACTATGCGCGAAATGCTGGAAGCTGGTGTCCACTTCGGTCACCAAACGCGCTTCTGGAACCCGAAGATGGCCCCCTTCATCTTCGGTCATCGCAACAAGATTCACATCATCAACCTCGAAAAGACGCTGCCGATGTACAACGACGCGCTGAAGTACGTGCGTCAACTGGCAGCCAATCGCGGCACGATCCTGTTCGTCGGCACGAAGCGCCAGTCGCGCGACACCATCGCGGAAGAGGCGCAACGCGCCGGCATGCCGTACGTCGATGCCCGCTGGCTCGGCGGCATGCTGACCAACTTCAAGACGCTGAAGGTTTCGATCAAGCGCCTGAAGGAAATGGAAGCGGCTGTCGAATCGGGCGAAACCGAGAAGATGAGCAAGAAGGAAGCGCTGCTGTTCGAACGCGAAATCGCCAAGCTGCAAAAGTCGATCGGCGGCGTGAAGGACATGCCGGGCATTCCGGACGCGATTTTTGTCGTGGACGTCGGCTACCATAAGATTGCCGTGACCGAAGCGAACAAGCTGGGCATCCCCGTCATCGCCGTGGTCGACACGAACCACTCGCCGGAAGGCATCGATTACGTGATCCCGGGTAACGACGACGCGAGCAAGGCCGTGGCGCTGTACACCAAGGGCGTGGCCGACGCGATCCTCGAAGGCCGTGCCAACGCGGTCAACGAAGTCGTGGTGACGGCACGCGGCGGCGACGACGAATACGTCGAAGAAAACGCCTGAGCGGCCCTGCTTAAGCGGCCCTAACGGGTAACCACAAGGGGGCTCTTCGTAAGCCCCCTTTTTTTGAGCCGCGGGTTCCCGGCGTGCAATTATTGCCGGGACGGGAGCGCCGCGGCACGCGTTTGCTGGACACGAAGCGCGTCTGGCTTGGCCGGGCGCGGCACGACAGACGTTTGAAGACAGACTCAAGGAGCGAATGATGGCGGCAATTACCGCAAGCATGGTGGCAGAACTGCGCGCGAAGACCGATGCGCCGATGATGGAATGCAAGAAGGCACTGACCGAAGCCGACGGCGATCTGGCCAAGGCGGAAGAGCTTCTGCGCGTCAAGCTCGGCAGCAAGGCGAGCAAGGCTGCCTCGCGCGTCACGGCCGAAGGCGTGGTGGTGTCGTATATCGACGGCGGCGTGGGCGCCCTCGTCGAACTGAACTGCGAAACCGACTTCGTCGCCAAGAACGACGATTTCCTGGCGTTCGCCGCTGAAGTCGCGAAGCTCGTCGTGACGCAGAACCCGGCCGACGTGGCCGCTCTGTCGGCGCTGCCGCTCGACGGCAAGACGGTCGACGAAGTGCGCGCGGCGCTGGTCGGCAAGATCGGCGAAAACCTCGCGATCCGCCGTTTCGTGCGTTTCGAAACCGCGAACAAGCTCGCTTCGTACCTGCACGGCAGCCGCATCGGCGTGCTGGTCGAGTACACGGGCGCGGAAGAGCAGGTCGGCAAGGACGTGGCGATGCACATCGCCGCGATGAAGCCGGTCTCGCTGTCGGCTGCCGAAGTGCCGGCCGACCTGATCGAAAAGGAACGCCGCGTGGCCGAGCAGAAGGCTGCCGAATCGGGCAAGCCGGCTGAAATCGTCGCGAAGATGGTCGACGGCAGCGTGCAGAAGTTCCTCAAGGAAGTGTCGCTGCTGGATCAGCCGTTCGTGAAGAACGACAAGCAGACGATCGAGCAGATGCTCAAGGCGGCCAACGCCAACGTGGCGAAGTTCACGCTGTACGTGGTCGGCGAAGGCATCGAAAAGCGTCAAGACGACTTCGCCGCCGAAGTGGCCGCGCAAGTCGCCGCAGCGCAACAGCAGTAACGCAGTAACTTTCCGGCAACGCACTGCGGCGGGCTGGTTCCGCCGCAGTGCGCGGCGCGCCCCGCGGATGAGCTCCGGGGGTGTGCCGCCGCCGCGATCGAGCGGTCCCGCCCAGTAGTGCATGTCAGTCATTTTTTCGTCGAACGGAAGCCTCTATGTCGAATGCTTATAAACGAGTTCTTCTTAAACTGTCCGGCGAAGCGCTGATGGGCGACGATGCCTTCGGCATCAACCGCGCCACGATCGCGCGCATGGTCGCCGATATCGCCGAAGTCGTGCATCTGGGCACGCAGCTCGCCGTCGTGATCGGCGGCGGCAACATTTTCCGCGGCGTCGCGGGCGGCGCGGCCGGCATGGACCGCGCGACCGCCGACTACATGGGCATGCTCGCCACCATGATGAACGCGCTGGCCCTGCAGGACGCGATGCGTCACGCGGGCATCGAAGCGCGCGTGCAATCGGCGCTGCGCATGGACCAGGTGGTCGAGCCGTACATCCGCCCGCGCGCGATCCGCCAGCTCGAAGAGGGCAAGGTCGTGATCTTCGCCGCCGGCACGGGCAACCCGTTCTTCACGACCGATACCGCAGCGGCGCTGCGCGGCTCGGAAGTGGGTGCCGAGGTCGTGCTCAAGGCCACCAAGGTCGACGGCGTATATTCGGCCGACCCGAAGAAGGATCCGGACGCCACGCGCTATGCGTCGATCACGTTCGACGAGGCCATCAGCCGCAATCTGCAAGTGATGGACGCCACGGCCTTCGCGCTGTGCCGCGACCAGAAGCTGCCGATCCGCGTGTTTTCGATCAATAAGCCCGGTGCGCTCAAGCGCATCGTGCAGGGCGAGGACGAGGGCACTCTCGTCCACGTGTAAAAGTCAGTGTAAACTCTCGCCGTTGCGCCCGGGCCGGATCAACCGGCCCGCTGCCGCATGGTTCGCAAGGTTTGGAGGTTCAAATGAGTGTTGCCGAAGTCACGCAATCCGTCGAGCAGAAGATGCAGCGCTCGATCGAAGCGTTCAAGAACGATCTGGCCAAGGTTCGTACGGGCCGCGCCCATACCGGTCTGCTCGATCACGTGCAGGTCGATTACTACGGTTCGCCCGTGCCCATCTCGCAGGTCGCCAACCTGACGCTCGTCGATGCGCGCACGATCGGCGTGCAGCCGTGGGAAAAGAACATGGTCGCGAAGGTCGAGAAGGCTATCCGCGACGCCGACCTGGGCCTGAACCCCGCCACGCAGGGCGACCTCGTGCGCGTGCCGATGCCCGCCATGACCGAGGAGCGCCGCCGCGAGATGGTCAAGCTCGTCAAGAGCGAGGCCGAGAATGCCAAGGTGGTCGTGCGCAACCTGCGCCGCGACGCCAACGAAGCGCTCAAGAAGCTCGTCAAGGACAAGGAAATCTCCGAGGACGACGAGCGCCGCGCCGGCGATTTCGTGCAAAAGCTCACGGACAAGCACGTCGCCGAGATCGACAAGCTCGCGCAAGCCAAGGAAGCCGAGGTCATGACGGTTTAAGGCCGTCGTCGCTCGCGCTCAGCCCTTTTTATTCCAGCGTTCATGACTCATACCAGCTCCACCGTTTGCGTGCCGAAGGTCGGCAACGTGCCGCGGCACGTTGCGATCATCATGGACGGCAACGGCCGCTGGGCGACCGAACGCCGTCTGCCGCGCGTGTCCGGCCATACGCGCGGCGTCGAAGCCGTGCGTTCGGTCGTGCAAGGCTGCGTTGAGACCGGGGTCGAATACCTGACGCTGTTCGCGTTCAGCTCCGAGAACTGGCGCCGCCCGGCCGACGAAGTCACGTTCCTGATGCGCCTGTTCATTTCCGCGCTCGAACGCGAGGCCGGCAAGCTCCACGCGAACGGCATCCGTCTGCGCGTGGTCGGCGACCTCGAGAAATTCAGCCCGCGCATCCAGGCCCTGATCCAGCGCGTCGAAGCGAAGACCGCGCGCAATACGCGTCTGACGCTGACGATCGCCGCCAACTACGGCGGCCGCTGGGACATCCTGCAAGCCACGCGGCGCCTCGTCGCCGAAGCCGCGCGCACGGGGCGCGAGGTCGAAGTCAGCGAGGAAACCTTCGCGCCGTATCTGGCGATGGCCTACGCGCCCGAACCCGATCTGTTCATCCGCACCGGCGGCGAGCAGCGCGTGAGCAACTTCCTGCTGTGGCAGCTTGCGTACACCGAGTTCTACTTCACCGATATCTTCTGGCCCGATTTCGACGCCGCCGCGCTGACCAAGGCTTTCGGTTCCTATACGGACCGCGAGCGCCGTTTCGGCCGTACCAGCGCGCAGCTCGAACCCGCGTCTCCCGCATCCCCCCTCCCAGGCGTGACCACGCTTCCATGCTGAAAACCCGTGTCATCACGGCGGTAGTGCTGCTCGCGGTGCTGTTGCCCGTGACGCTGTTCGCGCCGCTGCCCGCCTTCGGCGCGCTGATCGCGCTCGCCCTCGTGTTCGCGGCCTGGGAGTGGGCGCGCCTGCTGAACCTGGGCAAGGGCGCGGTGCTCTACGCGCTCGCGGCCGCCGCGGCGCTCGGCTTCAGCCTGCGCCTCGGCCTGACCGACGAGCACGCGATGCAGCCGCTGTTCGGCGCGGCCGGCATCTTCTGGCTGTTCGCGGGCCCGTACGCGTTGCTGCGCAAGCCCGTGCTCGCGCGCGGCGCGTGGCGCCTGCTGCTGATGGTGGCGGGCTGGGTCGTGTTCGCGGCCTGCTGGCATGCATTGGTCGCCGCGCGTGCGCGCGGCGTGCCGTTCGTCCTGTCGTTACTACTGGTGGTGTGGCTTGCCGATATCGGCGCATACTTCGCCGGTAAGGCGTTCGGCCGCCGCAAGCTGGCGCCCGGCATCAGCCCCGGCAAGAGCTGGGAGGGCGCGCTGGGCGGCTGGGCCGCGGTGATGGTCGTGGCCACGCTCGCACTGCTCGCGCATGCGTTCGAACCGACGCTGTACAGCGCCTACGACGGGCTGTTCGGCCGCGTCGGCGCGTGGGTGGCGCTGACCGTGCTGGTGGTCTACAGCGTGATCGGCGACCTGTTCGAATCGCTGCTCAAGCGCCAGGCCGGCGTCAAGGATTCGAGCGGGCTGCTGCCGGGCCACGGCGGCGTGCTCGACCGCGTCGATGCGTTGCTGCCGGTGCTGCCGCTCGCCATGCTGCTGCTCGGCTGACCGCACGCCGGCCGCAGCGTTAACCGCGCCGCTACCGCGCGTCACTGAACTCGTCTCTTATCTATGCATAAACGTCTGACATTGCTCGGTTCCACGGGCTCGATCGGCGACAGCACGCTCGACGTCGTCGCGCGCCACCCCGACCGTTTCTCGATCTACGCGCTGAGCGCGCACCGCAACGGCGACAAGCTCGTCGAGCAGTGCCTGCGTTTCCAGCCCGAGGTCGCCGTGGTCGGCGATGCCGAGACGGCCGCGCGCGTCGAGGCGCAATTGCGCGCCGCAGGCAGCAAGACCCAGGTCGCCTACGGCCGCGACGCGCTGATCGAGATCGCGCGCAGCGACGGCTGCGATACCGTGGTGGCCGCCATCGTCGGCGCCGCGGGCCTCGCGCCGAGCCTCGCTGCCGCGCGCGCGGGCAAGCGCATCCTGCTCGCGAACAAGGAAGCGCTCGTGATGTCGGGCGGCATCTTCATGGACGCCGTGCACGACCACGGCGCCACGCTGCTGCCCGTCGACAGCGAGCACAACGCCGTGTTCCAGTGCCTGCCGCGCGACGCCGCGGCCCAGCGCGGCGGCGTCGCCAAGATCATCCTGACCGCGTCGGGCGGCCCGTTCCGCACGCGCGAGCCCGCCACGCTCGCCGCCGTCACGCCCGAGGAGGCCTGCAAGCATCCGAACTGGGTCATGGGCCGCAAGATCTCGGTCGATTCCGCGAGCATGATGAACAAGGGCCTCGAGGTGATCGAGGCGCATTACCTGTTCGATCTGCCCGGTTCGCGCATCGACGTGCTGATCCACCCGCAGAGCGTGATCCACTCGATGGTTTCGTACCTCGACGGCTCGGTGCTCGCGCAGCTCGGCAATCCCGACATGCGCACGCCGATCGCGCATGCGCTCGGATTCCCCGAGCGCGTCGACGCGGGCGTCGCGCCGCTCGATCTCGCGCAGATCGCCGAACTCACGTTCGAACACCCCGACTACACGCGCTTCCCGTGCCTCGCGCTCGCGCTGCAAGCGCTCGAGGCGGGCGGGGTGGCGAGCGCCACGCTTAACGCCGCCAACGAAATCGCGGTCGAGGCATTCCTCGCGCGCCGCATCGCGTTCACGGCGATCGCGCAGACGGTCGAGCGCGTGCTCGGCGCACTCGACAACCGTACCCCGTCGGGCCTCGACGACGTGATCGAGGCCGATGCCGCCGCGGGCCGCGCCCCGGCCGCCCCGAACCACGATATTCCCGCGCCGGGGGGGCGCTAAAGAAGAGCCCAAGAAAGCGCATAAAGAAAAGCTGGCCTTGCTTGTT
>CAUPOD010000113.1:0-7353 GCA_963512745.1 uncultured Burkholderia sp.
CCCCGCCCCCCCCCCCCCCCCCGGCCCCCCCCCCCCCCCCCCGCCGAGCTCGGCCGCGGACAGCGCCGTGCGCGCGATGGACGCCACCGTGCCGCGGTATTGGCCGAATTTCTGATACGGATATGCCTGATAGCGGATCAGGACGGGATCGCCGACGTGCACGAAGCCCACGGCCGCGCTCGGCACGAACAGATACGCTTGCCACACCGAGCCGTCCGGCACGATGCTGGCGACGGGACGCGTACCGTCGGCGATCTGCCCCGGCTCCGCGATGACGGCCGTCACGACCCCGGCCTCGGGTGCCGTGACGACGAGCTCGCGGCGCGCCTCGCTCTCGATCAGCGACTGATCGACGTCGATCACGCTGCGGTCGATCTGCGAGAGACGATTCTGCTGCTGCAGCCCGAGGCCGGCCAGTTCGTCGACCGCCTCCCTGAGCGCCTGCGCCGTGCCCGCGCGGTCGCGGCGCAGGCCGTTCAGCTTCGACTGCTGATCGAGGAGATCGGCCTGCCGCTGCTGCGCTTGATCCTTCGAGATATAGTCCTGGGCGAGCAGCCGGTCGTAGCGCGCTGCGCCGTCGGCCGCGAGCGACGTGCGCACACGCTGACTCTCGATCTGCTCGTCGATGCCGGTCAACGCGCCGCGCTGGCTCGCGATCTTGGCCTGCAGCGTCTCGCGTTCGGTCTGTTGAAGCACGCGCGTTTTGTCGATCTCCTGCAGCAGCGATTGTTTGCGTTGGCGTGCTTGCTCGATCAGCGCGGCTTGGGTACGGCCTTCCGCGGCGCTCTGCAAATCGTTCGATACCGTATAGAGCACTGCGCCGCGCGCGACGCGCTGCCCTTCCACGACGCGTTTCGCGAGCACGATACCCGCCTGCTGTACGTACACCTTGACGAGCCCGGTATTGGGCGTCACGACACCCTCGACGGTCGTGCGGCGCGTGTAGGTGCCGAACGCAAACAATGCGGCGAGCGCGAGGGCCATGCAGACGGCGGCCACGGTCAGAAAACCGAACGAAACCGGCCGCACAAGAACGATTTCGCCAAGTACCGACGTGCGCTGGGCTTGCTGAGCTTGTTGACGGAAGAGGTTTATTTTGTCGCTCCGTAAGAATTTACCCAAGAGGACATGTGTTTATATTTTCAAATACCGGTCATTCTCCATACATTTTTATGCTTTTATACACATTCTCCTTCACCCCCAAATCCCACAAAACCAGATAAGCACAAAAAAATCCGGCGAACCAATATCTAATTTACCGAAATAAATACTCCCGGCGGATCACGACCAGTAAGCTTCCAATAAAAATCTCGACCGAAAATGCTCAGCAATCTTTATTTGATCGACGCTTTAGTATAATAAATACCGCAATCACCAATCCAATCCAGCAAAGGCCGGAGAGAATCTTAATTTCCTGAGCATCAAGACCAGAGGCCCATGAAATTTCCAGGTTGGCAATCCAATCAGCAAGAAGCAGTACCAATCCCGCACCCAAAAACGAGGTAACTAGAACAAGTACTTTGTATTTCTTGCCCATATACACCCCCAAAAACGGATTTTTTCGTCTAAATTGGCGAGAACCATTAGAAATAGCTCTCGCCGCCGTCGGGATCTTAGTCGAATCGACCGCTCAAATACGCGGCAGCCGCGGACATGAGTCCAGTCATTACACTAAACCCGGCCAAACCAGGAGATGCGGGCGTCGGCACGGCGGCCAACCCTGCGCTCGCGACGGACGCTGCTGCCATCCCCGCAGAAATCTGGTTCAACCACTGTTCAGCTGCTCCCGAGATCATGTTGATCTCGTCATGCGTTAGTTCTTGCATTTGTCACTCCCTCTTTAAATGGGCGACTGGCGAATACAAACGAAGGTTTGCGCCTGTTAATAGCGCATGCGCTAAGGAGAGCGCCGGATAGTTCATTACATTTACACTACATAAATTGAATGTATCCCGGCGAAATCCCTCATGTGACCCACGCTGGGTAGCCGAGAGACCCGGCAAAGCCCATTGACCTCATCCGCTACCCGCGACGCGGCAATCAGCCACGCACGCCGCTCACGCCGCCGCCGCCGCGCTACCGCCACCTGTCAGCCCACCCACGAGCCCGCCGATCACGCCGCCGACACCACTCCCGATCACCCCACCGACCGCCGTGCCGAGCCCCGGCACCAGCGAGCCGATAGCACCGCCGACCGTGCCGCCCGTGCCCACGCCGGTGAGCGCGCCATCGACCCACCCAGCGGGCGTCGCGTTGCCCGTGGTGGACGATGCGGGTGCAGTGCTCGCCGCGGACACAACCGCGCGCAACTCGGCACCGCCGACCTGCACAATTTCTGCCTTCGAAAGTTCTACCAGCATGAGATGCTCCTTCAGAAATAGAAAAATGACTTCGGCGTAGCCGGAAAACCCGTGAACCGAACCACGGACTCGCCGACTACCCGCGATTAAGCGGTCCGACCAAGCAGCAAACCAGGGTGCAAACTAAGCGGCAATCACCGCCTTAGCACGCCACAGGTTCCGGTTCCGGCACCGGCACCACCACGGGGCCCGGGCTGCCGGCGAGACCGCCGAGCACGCCGCCCAGCAAGTCGCCGACCACCGCGCCGAGGCCCGGCAGCAACGAACCGAGCGTGCTACCGTCCGCACCGAACGTGCCGCTCACCCAGCCGGCCCCGCCGCCGAAGCCGCCGCCGGCAAACCCGCCGCTCACCTTCAGCTCGGCACCGCCGACCTGCGCAATTTCTACTTTCGACAGTTCAACCAACATAAGACGCTCCTTACGAAAAGTGGAACACGGTAACTACCAAAGTCGCCCTTCTTACAGATAGACGACACGCGGAAATTACTATGGATAACTAAAATTAACAAACAAATTGATTTGTTAGGATCGGGAATTAATGAGATTGAAATTCCCGCTGGATAAAACTAACCGACGAGGGCTGAAAACGAATCCGTTGCCGCCTCGCGAAGCGCAGCGCTAAAGCGACCCGACCGCCACGCCGCCACCCTCGGAGAAGAGAAAATTAACGCATGCCGTTGTGCTCGTACATGCAGGCAAAGGCGGCTCGAGCCGGCGCGGCGAAAGCGACAACCGCGTCACCAACAACCGCCACTACAATTACTACACCCACTACATTTCCTACGGCCTCGCGCACTACAAAAGCCGCTCCTCACGAACGCGAGCACCCAAAGCAAAAAGGGCCAGCTTCCTCATCATCCGGAAACCAGCCCTAGCTACTTGTCTCGTATTTTTTTACCGGCCTCGGCCGTTTCAACGTTGCCCGACCGTCTCCGCCAGGCGCTTCAACGACGCCACGCGCGAGCCGATCAAATCGACGCGCTCGCTCTCCGAAATCAACGGCTCGGTGGCCTCGCGGAACGCGTTCCACTCGGCCTGCGCCTTAATGAGCTGCGGCCGCTCGGCCGTCGGCAGACGGTCCAGCAGCTTCGCGTAATAGCGGTTCAGATCGAACATCGCGTGCTCGCATTCCGCGTCGTCGGTGCAGCGCCGCACCGAGCGCAGCGAGACTTTACGGTCGTATCGCTGCCCTGCCCGCTCAGCCACTTCGCGCAGCACGAGCGCGCGGTAACGCACGGCCTGCAGCCATATGTCGGCCTGCGCCATCGCGTCCATCGAGCTTTCGGTGGTCTCGTAGATGCCCTGCTCGAACGCCTGCTCGTCGGCGCGCCACACGAGCCAACGGTTCTGGCTGGCCTGCCAGCCGCGCCGCGAGGCCGGCGGCGCGATCTGCAGCAGCCGTTCGTAGGCGGTCTGCACCGCCGTCTGCCATGCCGCACGCGCCTCGGTCACGCACGCGAGCTGGCCGTCCGCGGAGGAACGGTCGTCGCGTGCCTGGCACTGCCGCATCGCGATATCGAGCGGATCGGGCGGCGCCACTTCCGCGCGCGCCGGACCGGCCGCCAGCCCGATCAAGAGCATGGCGGCCAAGCCGAACGAACGCGCGCGCGGCGCCAGCAGCGGCATGCGCATCGTCAGGCCGGCACCTTGAGCGGCACGCTTTCGAGCCAGCCTTCGGGCGCGCTCTTCTCGGGCACGCTGTCGCGCACGCAATCGACGTAGTACTCGGTGCGGCCGTTGACCTCTTCCGTCACGAGACCGTGAACGTCCGTGTGGAAGCCCGGGAAGCGTTCGTTGAACTCGCGCGCGAAACGCAGGTAATCGACGACCGTCTTGTTGAAGCGCTCGCCCGGAATCAAGAGCGGAATGCCCGGCGGGTACGGCGTCAGCAGCACCGTCGTGACGCGGCCCTCGAGTTCGTCGAGCGGCACGCGGTCCACGTCGCGGTGCGCGAGCTTCGCATACGCGTCGCACGGCATCATGGCCGGTTCCATGTCGGACAAGTACATTTCCGTGGTCAGGCGCGCGATGTCGTTGGCGCGGTACACGTCGTGAATCCGCGAGCACAGGTCGCGCAGGACCACTTGCTCGTAGATCGGGAACTGCGCCACGAACTTCGGCAGCACGCGCCACAGCGGCTGGTTGTTGTCGTAGTCGTCCTTGAACTGCTGCAGCTCGGTCACCATCGAGTTCCAGCGGCCCTTCGTGATGCCGATCGTGAACATGATGAAGAACGAGTACAGGCCCGTCTTCTCGACGATGATGCCGTGCTCGGCCAGGTACTTCGTGACGATCGCGGCCGGAATGCCGCTTTCGCCGAACTCGCCGTCCACGTCGAGGCCCGGCGTGATGATCGTGGCCTTGATCGGATCGAGCATGTTGAAGCCCGGCGCGACCGGACCGAAGCCGTGCCAACGATCGTCGGGCTTGAGGATCCAGTCCTCGCGCGAACCGATGCCTTCCTCGGGCAGCTCGTCCGGACCCCACACCGAGAAGAACCAGTCGTCGCCGTACTCGGCATCGACCTTGCGCATCGCGCGGCGGAAGTCGATGGCCTCGGCGATCGATTCCTCGACGAGCTCGGTGCCGCCGGGCGGCTCCATCATGTCCGCGGCCACGTCGCACGACGCGATGATCGAGTACTGCGGGCTCGTCGACGTGTGCATCAGATACGCTTCGTTGAAGCGGTGCTTGTCGAACGTGCGGTGCTCGGAATCCTGCACGACGATCTGCGAAGCCTGCGAGATGCCGGCCAGCAGCTTGTGCGTCGAGTGCGTCGCGAACACGAGCGAGCCCGTACGCGGCCGGTCTTTACCGATCGCGTGCATGTTGTGATAGAACGGGTGGAACTCGGCGTGCGGCAGCCAGGCTTCGTCGAAATGCAGCGTATCGACGAGATCGCCGAGCAGATCCTTGATCTGTTCGACGTTGTAGATCACGCCGTCGTACGTGCTCTGCGTGATGGTCAGGATGCGCGGCTGCAGGTTCGGGTTCTTGCGCAACGCCTCGCGCGCGAACGGGTTCGCCTCGATCTTGGCGCGGATCACCTCCGGCGAGAACTCTTCCTTCGGGATCGGGCCGATGATGCCGAAGTGGTTGCGCGTCGGCGTCAGGAACACCGGGATCGCATGCGTCATCGTGATCGCGTGCAGGATCGACTTGTGGCAGTTGCGGTCCACGAGCACGATGTCGCCCGGCGCCACGGTGGCGTGCCAGACGATCTTGTTCGAGGTCGACGTGCCGTTGGTCACGAAGAACAGGTGATCGGCGTTGAAGATGCGCGCCGCGTTGCGCTCCGAGGCCGCGATCGGGCCCGTATGGTCGAGCAGCTGGCCGAGTTCTTCCACCGCGTTGCAGACGTCCGCGCGCAGCATGTTCTCGCCGAAGAACTGGTGGAACATCTGGCCGAGCGGGTTCTTCAGGAACGCCACGCCGCCCGAGTGACCCGGGCAGTGCCACGAGTACGAGCCGTCGTCCGCGTACTTGACGAGTTCGCGGAAGAACGGCGGCGGCAGCGAGTCGAGGTAGTTCCGGGTCTCGCGCATGATGTGGCGCGCGACGAACTCGGGCGTGTCCTCGAACATGTGGATGAAGCCGTGCAGTTCGCGCAGGATGTCGTTCGGCAGATGGCGCGAGGTGCGCGTCTCGCCGTACAGGAAGATCGGAATGTCGGCGTTGCGGCGGCGCACGGCCTCGACGAACGCGCGCAGTTCGGCGATCGCCTTCGGTTCGATCATTTCGCCGTCGGGGCCCGGCTCGTCGAGCAGCAGCTCGTCGTCGTCGAGCGACAGGATGAAGCCCGCGGCGCGGCTCGATTGCTGCGCGAAAGCCGTGAGGTCGCCATAGCTCGTCAGCCCGAGCACTTCGGCGCCCTCTTTCTCGAGCGCCTCCGACAAGGCCCGGATACCGGAACCCGAGACATTTTCTGAGCGGAAATCCTCGTCGATGATGACGATCGGAAAACGGAACTTCATGGACGACTCTCCAAATAAAACGACCGCGGCGCTCTTGCGCGGCGGTCACCGGGCCGATGGCGTAAAACCGCTATCGAACCAGATCAGGTTTTCGGCAGCGTGACACCGTGCTGCCCCTGATATTTTCCGCCGCGGTCGGCGTACGACACCTCGCAAACCTCGTCGCTCTCGAAGAACAGCACCTGGGCCACGCCCTCGTTGGCGTAGATTTTGGCCGGCAGCGGCGTGGTGTTCGAGAATTCGAGCGTCACATGGCCTTCCCACTCCGGCTCGAACGGCGTCACGTTGACGATGATGCCGCAGCGCGCGTACGTGGACTTGCCGAGGCACACCGTGAGCACGCTGCGCGGGATCCGGAAGTATTCGACGGTGCGCGCGAGCGCGAACGAATTCGGCGGGATGATGCAGACGTCGCCGCGGAAATCGACGAACGATTTTTCGTCGAAATTCTTCGGATCGACGATCGTCGAATTGATGTTCGTGAAAATCTTGAATTCGTCGGCGCAGCGGATGTCGTAGCCGTAGCTCGAGGTGCCGTAGCTGACGATACGCTGACCGTCCGCGGACGCGCGAACCTGCTCGGCCGCGAACGGCTCGATCATCTTGTGCTGTTCGGCCATGCGCCGAATCCACTTGTCGGACTTGATGCTCATTGAACGGGACGGCTAGTCACTAGACGGAAAAAATCCGGGACACCCGCCGGAGCGGTCCGGCGGCCATGAAAGGCGCACATTCTACGCGAAATGCAGGTGCACGACGGCGTTACTGGCGAATCGTGCCGCACGCGAGCGCCGGGCCCGCGTCGTGCTGCGGAAAGGCCGGGTCGCTCGAATCGCGATGCACGAGCACCGCGCGGTTCACGACCGAGCGCACGCCGTCGAGCGAGACGTCGGCCTCGACCACGAAACCGGTCGCCACGCCGTTCGCGTCGGCGTGGATATTACCGAAATCGCCCGCGGGCCGCGAGCCGCCGCGCAGGCGGTCGGCGCCCGGCGCGAAGAGCTCGCCGGCGCTGGTG
>CAUPOD010000114.1:0-7349 GCA_963512745.1 uncultured Burkholderia sp.
CGGTACGGGGCGGGCGGGAATGTTGGGGCATTTTGGGGCCGGTTCGGGTTTTCGGCCGCGCTAGACGGCCGGCGCGCCCAGCGTCCGAGCACGCCAAGCGGCGACAGCTTCGACGCGTATCCGACCGCAGCCGCGACGATCAGCACGCCGCCGCCGAGCTGCGTCCAATTCAGCGTGAGCCCGTAGGCCACGTAATCGACCGCTACCGCGACGAGCGGATAGACGAAGCTGAGCACCGCGATGCTGCTCGTCTGCGCCTTCTGGAACGCGCCGTACAGCAGCACGTACATGAACGTCGTGTGCACGAGGCCGAGCGCCGCGATGCTGCCGATCTGCGCGGCCGAGACCGGCAGATGAGCGAAGTCCGCGAGCGGCAGAAACACGGCCGTGCCGACAATCATATGCGCGGCCGCGATCACCTCGGGGCGCAGCCGCCCGGCCAGCGAACGCGTGAGCAGCGTCGTGGCCGCATACAGCGTCGCCGCCGCCAGCGCGCACGCGATGCCCTGCAGATACATGCCTCGATCGTGCACGCTGTGCGGCTCGGCCAGAATCACGAGCCCCGCGAACGACAGCGCGAGCCACGCGACGGACGCGCGCGACGGCCTTTCGCGGTTGATCAGGAAACCGCCGATCAGCAGAAGAAACGGCTGCACGTTATAGACGACGGTCGTGATCCCGACCGACGTCATGCGATAAGCGGTGAACAGGAAGCACCAGTTCGCGATCAGCGTCAGCGCGCCGAGCACGAGGTTGACCGTGCCGCGCGCATCGAGCCGCGCCGAGGCGAAATACCCGCGCCACAGGCAATACGCGGACAACCCGGCCGCGCCGATCGCGCAGCGGAAGAACACCACATTGAACGGACGCTGGCCCGATGCCAGCACGAAGAACCCGATGGTTCCCGAGATCGCCATCGCCGCGAGCATGTACAACTGCCCGATGCGCTCCTGCGAGAGTGTTTTCTGCTGGCCCACCGCAACTCCGTGTCGACTAGAACGTGGACGGGATGGTAACGCGCCTCAAGCAATCAGGCAGCGCTCCATCACGATCGCGTCGCCCGTGAAGCGCTCGGTGGTCTTGCGGTAGCGCTCGACGAATCCCTCGCGCGTCCAGAACGCGAGCCCGGCCGGATTGGTCTCGATCACGGCCAGCCACAGGGACGAGCAGCGCCATGCGCGTGCCATCCGTTCGATCTTGCCGAGCGCTTGCCGGCCATAGCCGCGCCCTTGATGGCGCTCGGCAAACAGCAGCAAGCCGATGAACGCGCAATTCGCACTGGGGTAGCCGCGAATCACGTCTGCGCAACCGATCAGCTCATCGTCCAGGTAGAAACCGACCGTGAATTTATCGGCGCGATCCGTGCCGTCGGGTTTGCCGTCGAAGAAATCGTCGACGTCCTCGAACGACGGCGGCCGCCCCTCGACCAATTGGCAATAGGTGGGCACGCTCATGAAGAGCGCATGGAGCTCGGCCGTGTGGCGGTCCGAATCGCGCGACAGCGGATGCATGCTCAACATGGCGCCAGCGCCTCCCGGAGTCGAGGTACCGCAAAATCGAGAAATCGGCGCATCTTGAGCGGCATCTGCCCACGCGACACGTGCACGAGATGAACGGGAGCGGGCTCCGGCTCGTACGCCTCGAACAAGATTTGCAGCTCGCCGCGCTCGACCGCTGCCGCCGCCTGGTAATGCAGCAAGCGCGCCGCCCCGACCTCGCGCACGGCCGCCTGCGCCGCGGCTTCCGGCGTCGTGACGGTCAGGCGCGGCAGAATCGCCACGTCGATCGCCGCGCCCGAGCGCGGATGCCGGAAACGCCAAAATGGCGACGGCATCGGCGTATCCACGGCCACGCAAGGAAACTGCAGCAAGTCGTCGAGGGTTCGCGGCACGCCATGGGCCGCAAGCAGCGCAGGGCTCGCGCACGTCACCGTCCGCATCGTGCCGATTGGGGTGGCCACCATCGAGCTGTCGGGCAGCTTCCCGATCCGCACCGCCATGTCGATGTGATCGCCGACGAGATCCACGTTGCGGTCGGCCAGGATCAGACGAACGTTGATGGCGGGATACATCGCCAGGAAATCGGCGACAACGGGCAGCACGTGCAGGCGCCCGAACATGAGCGGCGCGGTCACGACCAGTTCCCCCTTGGGCTCCGTGAACTCGCCGGCCGCTTCGCGCTCGGCCTCCTCGACCTCCTCGAGGATGCGGCGCGCAGCTGCAACGTAGGCGATCCCGGCGGGCGTCAATGTGAGCTTGCGCGTGGTGCGGATCAGCAGCCGCGCGCCGAGCAGCGCTTCGAGGTCGGAAATCTTGCGGCTCAGGGTGGCCAGCGGCACCCTCAAAAAGCGTCCCGCCGCGGACAGGCTGCCTTTCTCCGTCACCGCCACGAGCATCGACATCGCTTCCAGCCGATCCATTTCAGTCTTCCAAATATCGGTAAATAGATTCCCGATCTTACTCAATTATCAACCAACATGGAAAGGTCCATGATTCGTTCCACCGAACCCGCTCACGCTCGCTACCCCGAAGGAGAACGTCATGACCTATGGCTTTTTGGATATCGCCGTCACGCCCAGCGTGCGCGCCGTGCAGGCCCGGATGGGTGCCGACCGCCTCTGGGAGGGCTTTACCGGGCATCGCGATTTCGATCGCTTTACCGACAACGAAGCCGCCTTCATCGCCGACCGCGACAGCTTCTACATAGCGACGGTCTCCGAAACGGGCTGGCCCTACGTTCAGCATCGCGGCGGCCGGCGCGGTTTCCTCAACGTGATCGACGATCGCACGCTGGCGTTTGCCGACTATCGCGGCAACCGCCAGTACATCAGCGCCGGCAATCTCGCGGCCAACGACCGCGCTTGCCTGTTCCTCATGGACTACACCCGCCGCGCGCGGCTCAAGATTTACGTCCATGCCGACACCCTGGCGCTCGATGCCGACCCGGCGCTGACCGAGCGCGTGACCGTTCCGGACGATAAAGCAAAACCCGAACGCATCTTCCGGCTGCGCCTCGAAAGCTTCGACTGGAACTGCTCGCAGCACATCACGCCGCGCTTCACCGAGCAGGAAATCGGCGCGGCGGTCCGTCCGCTTCGCGAGCGGCTGGCTCAGCTCGAAACCGAAAATGCCGAGCTGCGGGCACGCGTCGCCGGCAATGAAAACACTCGATGAGGACGCAGCGTCATGGATTACCCTCGATTGCCGGTTGCCTAGCCGCGTCTTAACATGATGATGTTACCGATAACATGCGAGCACCGGCCGAGCCGGCCGTGCCCGCAACGAAAGCGCCCATCATGTCTCCCAGACCCCTACGCAGCCAGCAATGGTTCGACGATCCCGCGCATGCCGACATGACGGCGCTCTATGTCGAACGCTTCATGAACTACGGTCTCACGCGCGAGGAATTGCAGTCGGGCCGCCCGATCATCGGGATCGCGCAGACAGGCAACGATCTTTCCCCATGCAATCGCCATCATCTGCAGCTCGCCGAACGCGTCAGGGCCGGCATCCGCGATGCGGGCGGGATTCCGATGGAGTTTCCGGTGCACCCGCTGGCCGAACAGAGCCGGCGCCCTACCGCTGCGCTCGACCGCAACCTCGCCTATCTGGGCCTCGTGGAAATCCTGCACGGCTTCCCGCTCGACGGCGTGGTGCTAACCACAGGCTGCGACAAGACCACGCCTGCGTGCCTGATGGCCGCCGCTACCGTCGATTTGCCCGCGATCGTGCTGTCGGGCGGTCCGATGCTCGATGGCTGGCACCAGGGTCGGCGCGTCGGTTCCGGCACCGTGATCTGGCACGCGCGCAACCTGCTCGCGGCGGGCAAGATCGACTACGAGGGCTTCATGGAATTGACGACAGCCTCGTCGCCGTCGATCGGCCATTGCAATACGATGGGCACCGCGCTGTCGATGAACTGCCTGGCCGAAGCGCTCGGCATGTCGCTGCCGGGCTGCGCGAGCATTCCGGCCGCCTATCGCGAGCGCGGGCAGATGGCCTACTTGACCGGCAAGCGCGCGGTCGATCTGGTGCGCGAGGATCTGCGGCCGTCGCAGATCATGACGCGCGCCGCCTTCGAGAACGCGATCGCGGTCGCGTCGGGGCTCGGCGCCTCGACCAAAATCCCCCCGCCCTTGATAGCCATTTCGCGCGCCCTGGGCAACGATCTCACGCTCGACGACTGGCAGCGCCACGGCGAAGCGGTGCCGCTGCTCGTGAACTGCATGCCGGCGGGCGAATACCTCGGCGAAAGCTTCCATCGTTCGGGCGGCGTCCCGGCCGTGCTGCGCCAGCTCGATGCGGCCGGCCTGCTGCACGGCGCGTGCGCAACGGTGTCGGGCCGCAGCATCGGCGCGATCGCCGCGCAGGCGCCGCAGGCCGACCACGACGTGATCCGCACCGCGGACGATCCGCTCAAGCACCGCGCCGGCTTCATGGTACTGACCGGCAATTTCTTCGACAGCGCGATCATGAAAATGTCCGTGGTCGGCGAGGCCTTCCGCAAGACCTACCTGAGCGAGCCGGGCGCCGAGAACGCGTTCGAGGCGCGCGCCGTGGTGTTCGACGGCCCCGAGGACTACCACGCACGCATCGACGATCCGGCGCTCGCGATCGACGAGCACTGCATCCTCGTGATCCGCGGCGCCGGTACGCTCGGCTATCCGGGCAGCGCGGAGGTGGTCAACATGGCGCCGCCCGCGGAGCTGATCAAGCGCGGCATCGATTCGCTGCCGTGCATGGGCGACGGCCGGCAGAGCGGCACGTCGGCGAGCCCGTCGATCCTCAACATGTCGCCGGAAGCGGCCGCGGGCGGCGGCCTGGCGCTACTGCGCACGGGCGACCGGATTCGCGTCGATCTGAACGCACGGCGCGTCGACGTGCTCGTCGATGCCGAGGAACTTGAACGGCGCCGCGCCGGTGCGCACTTCGAAGCGCCGCCCTCGCAGACACCGTGGCAGGAACTGTACCGCCAGTTCGTCGGCCAGTTGTCGACCGGCGGCTGCCTGGAACCCGCCACGCTCTATCTCAAGGTCATCGAGCAACGCGGCAATCCGCGCCACTCGCACTGAAGCGGCGCACGCGCGGCCGGCGGCGCGCCGCATGGCGGGCAGGTAGCGAGTCAGGCGCTCCGACGCGGCACGACCGCGAATTCGACGCGCGTCAGCCGCGCCGGCTCGGCGGCCGCGCCGTCGAGCCCGAGCGCCGTGGCCAGCACCTCGCCGGTGCGGCGCCCGATGCCGTAGGCATCGACCGAAACCGTCGTGATCGGCGGTTCGCAACACCACGACACCTCGAAATTGCCGAACCCCGCCACGGCGAGGTCGTCCGGCACGCGCAGGCCGCGCCGCCGGCATTCCATGATCGCGCCGAATGCCGACATGTCGCTCACGCACATCGCCGCATCGGTATCAGGATACGTGTCGAGCAACGCAGCGACCGCGGGCGCGCCATGGCTCATCGTGACGGGCGATGCGCCGAGCCGGATCACGCGCGGCGCGCCGAGGCCGAGCGCCTTGATCTCGGCGAGGTAACCGCGCAACCGTTCGAGACCGCGCCGGTCGAGGTCGTCCTGGCCCGCCAGAAAGCCGATACGGCGATACCCGCGCGCATGCAGATGGCGCACCATCGCACGCGCGGCCTGCTGATTCGAGAACCCGACCGCAAAGTCGATCGGCTCGCGCGGCAGATCCCACATCTCGACCACCGGAATGCCCGCACGCGCGAGCAACGCGCGCGTGCCCTGGGTGTGCTGGCGTCCGGTCAGGGCCACCGCGCGCGGGGCATGGCGCAACATGGAACGGGCGAGGTCCTCCTCCCGCTCCAGCAGGTAATCCGTGGCGCCGAGCAGCAATTGCAAGCCGTGCGGCATGAATGCGTCGGTCAAGCCGCGCACCGTGTCGGAGAAGTTCGAGCTGGCCAGCGACGGCACCAACACGGCGACGAATTCGGAACGCCCCGAGGACAACGCGCCGGCCGCGGCGTCGGCCACATAGCCGAGCGCATCGATGGCGCGCTGCACGCGCGCGCGCGTGGTCTCGGCCACGTAGCCGCCCTTCAGCACGCGCGACACGGTCATCTTCGAGACGCCGGCCAGGCGGGCGACATCGGCCATGCGGGCCGGAACGGCGGGCGGAAGATCCTGGCTCATGAATGCGGGTCGGCGGCGAGAGAAAGGGAAAGCGTCATCATAGCCGGGCCGCGCGGGCCCCGGCCGTCACGCGCGCGAGGCGTCGCGCAAGCTCCGGCCGATGCGGCTGGCCATGCCCGCGATGCCGACCACGATGCGTTTTTCGCGGCGCGCGTCGAGACGTCCGAGCGGCACGCTCGAACTGACCGCGACGCGCTTGCCGAGCGGCGTCACGCCCACGAATGCGGCAAAGCAGGCGAGCCCGGCGACCGATTCCTCGCGCTCGGCCGCGAGCCCGCGGGTCCGCACGGCCGCAAGCTCGCGCAGCAGATCTGCGCGGCGCGTGACGGTATGCGCCGTGAGCGCCGCGAGACGCGCGGGCAGCAGCGCGGTCACGGCCGCATCGTCGAGGCTCGCGAGCAGCGCCTTACCGAGCGCGCACGCGTGCGCGGGCAGACGCGAGCCCAGATCGGAAACCAGCCGCACGGGGCGCGGCGCGTCTTCGCGCGCGATATAGACGACCTCCGTGCCGTCGAGCACGGCCAGTTGCACCACCTCGTTGTGGGCCGCCACGAACGCCGCGGACTCGCGGCGAAACGCGGCCTGCAGGCTGTCGTGCCGCACATAGGCGCTGCCGAGCTCGAACAACCCGAGACCGACGATATAGCCGTCCGCGCGCTTCTCGATCCATTGCCGCCGTTCGAGCGCGTCGAGCATCAGGTAGAGCGTGCTGCGCGAGGTGCCGGTCTCCGCGGCCAGCACGGCCGCTTTCACGGGGCCCGGCGAGCGGGCCAGGATGTCGAGAATGTCGTGCGCGCGGCGCAGCGCGGGTACATCGTATTCGGCGTTCATACGGGTAGCGGAAGGCGCTGAGAGGATCGCGCCATTGTCCAACAGGATGGAAATATTGTCATCCTGTTGGACACGCGGAAGACCGGGCTCTAGGATTTCCGGCACCTTCAACCTATTCCGCTTCGCGGCGCGCCCCATGACCGAGACTCCCGACTATCTTCCCGACGATGCCGAACGCGCACTGCTGGTCGGCCGCGTCCGGCGCCGCACCGCCGACGGCGAAGGGCCGTGCGTGGTGGTCGTGCGCGCGGGCGACGTATTCGACATTACGCGCAGCGTGCCGACCGTGGCCGACCTGTTCGACCGGCCCGCGCTGCCCGGCTTTCTGCGCAGCGTCCCGGGCGAGGCGTTGGGCCGCGCCGCCGACC
>CAUPOD010000115.1:0-7341 GCA_963512745.1 uncultured Burkholderia sp.
GGCGAACGCTGCGTGCGCGTCCGCCTCGGCCGCGCCGTCGTGGGCCGCCGACGCGGCCGCGATGCGGGCTTCGATGGCGCGCAACGCGGCGTCGCCGTCGAGCGTGTAGTCGAGCGCGGTGCGTTCGGTGGCGGGCGTTTCCTGCGAGACGTGGGCGATCCGCCACGACGGCGGCAGCGCGAATTCGCCGCCGTCGGCGTGCAGTTCGCCGCGCAATACCGAGAACAGCGTGGACTTGCCGGCGCCGTTGGCGCCGACGAGACCCGCTTTTTCGCCGGGATTGAGCGTGAAACTAGTGGATTCGAACAGCGGTTTGGTGCCGCGGGCTAGACTGAACTGATTGAAACGGATCACGGCTGGGAGCGGGCAGGGCTGGCGCGTTAAAAGCGCTATTCTAGACTGCCCGCTCGGTGGCAGCGCCGTTGTCCGCAGGCTTGCGCCATAATGCTCCGCACGCGCGCGCATCGCCTCGCGCCGCGCGACGATAACCAAGGGGATGAAGCATGGCGGAACTGTACGCATTCAGCGCCAAGGCGCTCGGCGGAGAGGACGTTTCGTTCGACCGCTATCGCGGCAAGGTGCTGCTGATCGTTAATACCGCGAGCCAATGCGGATTCACGCCGCAGTATCAGGGGCTGCAGGCGCTGTACGAGCGGTTCTCGAGCCGCGGTCTCGTGGTGCTCGGGTTTCCGTGCAATCAGTTCGGCAAGCAGGAGCCCGGCGACGCTGGGCAGATCGGCGCGTTCTGCGAGAAGAACTACGGGGTCGATTTCCCGATGTTCGACAAAGTCGACGTGAACGGCGCGCAGGCGCTGCCGCTGTTCAGCTATCTGAAGGAAGCGGTGCCGGGGTTGCTCGGCAGCGAGCGCATCAAGTGGAATTTCACGAAGTTTCTCGTGGACCGCCAGGGCCGCGTCGTGCATCGCTACGCGCCCGCGACGAAACCCGAAAAAATCATCGGCGATATCGAAGCGCTGCTGTGACGCGCGCGGCGGCAGCCGTCACAGAATCGGCGAGAACAGGCGCGCCAGGTGCATGACCACGCGGCGCCAGCCCGGCGTGCGCGCGTATTCGCTGGGATCGACCTCGTAGGCGAGGTCGAAGTCGTCTTCGAGCATGACCTCGACCTCGTGCGCGAAGCGCTCGGACACGTTCACGACCATGATCTCGAAGTTGAGCCGGAACGAGCGGTTGTCGAGATTCGCGCTGCCGATCGCGGCCGTGTCGCGATCGACCAGCACGACCTTCTGGTGCGTAAACCCGGGCCGGTAGCGGAGGATGCGCACGCCGGCCGCGGCGAGTTCGCGCGCATAGAGGCGCGACGCCTCGAACACCACGAAATGATCGCGCCGGCTCGGGATCAGCAGGCGCACGTCCACGCCGCGCATCTGCGCGAGCTTGAGCGCGGAGAGCACGGCCTCGTCGGGCACGAGATACGGCGTGGCGATCCACACGCGCTCGCGCGCCGCGTTGATCAGCGTCACGAAGAACAGCGACCCCGTTTCCTGCATGTCGGCCGGCCCCATCGGCACGACCTCGCAATCGACGAGCGTGCCGTGCGCGAACGGCCGCGGCGGCGCGGCGCGCGGCGGCAGGGACTGCGTGGCCCAATGCCAGTCCTCGTCGAACACGAATTGAATATCGGCGACCACCGGCCCGCGCAGCTCGATATGCGTGTCGCGCCACGGCGACAGCGGCGGCTTCGCGCCCAGATATTCGACGCCGACGTTATGGCCGCCGACGAACGCGCAGTCGCCGTCCACCACCACGATCTTGCGGTGGTTGCGGAAGTTGAGCTGGAAGCGGTTGACGAAATGCTTGTTGGTCGCGAACGGATGCACGGCCACGCCGCCCGCGCGCAAGGTATCGACGTAGCTGTGCGGCAGATCGAAGCTGCCGATGCTGTCGTAGAGCAGGTAGCACTGCACGCCGCGCGCGGTGGCCGCGAGCAGTGTGTCGCTGAGCATCCGGCCCAGCGCGTCGTCGGTGACGATGAAGAACTGCACGAGCACGTAGCTGCGCGCGTTGTCGATCGCCTCGAAGATCGCTTCGAACGTGGCGGTGCCGTCGATCAGCAGACGTACGTGGTTGCCCGCGACGAACGGCATGCCGCTCAGATGCGTGAGCGCGCGCACGGTCGGCGCGCCGAGCGCGTGCGCGGCCACGTCCTGTGCGTGGCGCTCGGTGCCCCAGCGCGTCCCGTATTCGCCGCGCAGCATGGCTTTCTCGCGGCGCCGCGCGTCGACGTAGCCGGAGAAATGCCGGCGTCCCAGGAACAGGTACGGCACGAGCGTGACGTACGGCGCGGCCACGAGCGACACGGCCCACGCGATCGCCCCTTGCGAGGTGCGCGTGTAGAGCAGCGCATGGATGGCCGCGACCGCACCGAGCACGTGCACGAGCACGAATAGGACAACCAGCAGCGAACCGAGCGCGGGGCCGTTCAGATGCGTGATCGCTAAGCTCAATGCACAAGACTCCTATGGTTGGGAAGGCACCGATTCCTATGCGCGTAGTTTAAGGGGTTTGGGGGTCAGGCGGCGCGCGGACGCGGCAGTTGCGCAGCCTCGATCAGGAACACGCCGTTCTCGCCCGCGCTCGTGGGCAGCCAGATCAATTCGAGACCGCCGAAGGCCGCCTCGACGTGCTCGCGCTCGTTGCCGATCTCGACCACGAGCAGGCCGTCGTCCTTGAGCCAGCGGTGCGCCTCGCGCACGATGCGGCGCACGATATCCATGCCGTCCGCGCCGCCCGCGAGCGCCATTTCTGGCTCGTGACGGTATTCGGGCGGCAGCGCGGCCATCGATGCCGCGTTCACGTATGGCGGATTGGTCAGGATCACGTCGTAGCGCTCGGCCGGGTCCTCGGTGCGCTGCGGCGGCAGCGGCGCGTAGAGATCGCCTTGCAGCAGGTGGATCTGATCTTCGAGGCCGTAGTCGGCCACGTTGATCTGCGCGACTTCGAGCGCTTCGGGCGACAGATCGACGGCGTCGATCTCGGCGTTCGGAAACGCGTGCGCGGCGAGGATCGCGAGGCAGCCGGAGCCCGTGCACAGTTCGAGCACGGCACTCACGGTTTCTGGGTCGGCCACGTACGGCTGCAGGCCGTCTTCGAGCAGTTCGCCGATGAACGAGCGCGGCACGATCACGCGTTCGTCCACGTAGAAGCGCTGGCCGTGCATCCAGGCCTCTTTCGTCAGATAGGCGGCCGGCACGCGCTCGGTCGCGCGGCGTTCGATCACGGCCAGCACGGCCGCGATTTCGTCGGGCGTCAGGCGCGCGTCGAAGAACGGTTCGAGCGTATCGAGCGGCAGGTGCAGCGTGTGCAGCACGAGGTACGCTGCTTCGTCGTAGGCGTTGTCCGAGCCGTGGCCGAAGGCGAGCTTGGCCTCGTTGAAGCGCGAGACGGCGTAACGCACGAGATCGCGGACGGTTTGGAAGGGGGTAGTCATGGGGGCTCCGTGGCCGGGCTCAGGCGATCAGCTGCTCGAGCACGCGGCGGTAGATGTTCTTGAGCGGATCGACGAAGCGCAGTTCGATATGCTCGTCGATTTTGTGGATGCTGGCGTTGGGCGGCCCGAACTCGATCACCTGCGGGCAGATGCGCGCGATGAAGCGGCCGTCCGAGGTGCCGCCCGTGGTCGAGAGCTCGGTCGTGATGCCGGTTTCGTCGTGGATCGCGCGGCCGAGCGCGCTCGACAAATCGCCGCGCGGCGTCAGGAACGGCTGGCCGCCCACGGTCCACTTGAGATCGAAGTCGAGGCCGTGCTTTTCGAGGATCGCATGCACGCGCGCCTGCAGGCTTTCCACGGTGCTCGCGGTCGAGAAGCGGAAATTGAACAGCAGCTCGGCGTGGCCCGGGATCACGTTGGTCGCGCCCGTGCCCGAGCGCAGGTTCGAGACTTGCCACGTGGTCGGCGAGAAATATTCGTTGCCCTTGTCCCATTCCTCGGCGGCGAGTTCGGTCAATGCCGGGGCCAGCAGGTGGATCGGGTTCTGGGCCAGATGCGGGTAGGCGATATGGCCTTGCACGCCCTTGATGCGCAGGTCGCCCGACAGCGAGCCGCGCCGGCCGTTCTTGATCACGTCGCCGAGTTCGCCCGTCGAGGTCGGCTCGCCGACGATGCAGTAGTCGAGCCGTTCGTCGCGCGCTTCGAGCAGGTCCACCACCTTGCGCGTGCCGTCGACCGACGGACCTTCCTCGTCGCTCGTGATCAGGAACGCGAGGCTGCCCGCATGCTGCGGATGCGCGGCGACGAATTCTTCGGCCGCCACCACGAACGCCGCGAGCGACGTCTTCATGTCGGCCGCGCCGCGGCCGTAGAGCTTGCCGTCGCGATGGGTCGGCGTGAACGGCGCGGAGGTCCACTGGTCGAGCGGGCCGGTCGGCACCACGTCGGTATGGCCCGCGAACACGAGCAGCTTGCCGTCGCGGCCGGCGGTGCCGCGCTTGACGGCCCACAGGTTCGTGACGTCGTTGAAGACCAGCGTTTCGAGCTCGAAGCCGAGCGCGGCGAGGCGTTCGCCGATGAGGCGCTGGCAGTGCTCGTCTTCGGGCGTCACGGAGGCGCGCGCGATCAGTTGTTCGGTCAGGGCGAGGGTTGCGGACATGAGTCGGACCACATTCGATAAAAAAACCGGCGCGCTGGCCGGCATGTAGGCGCTATGGGCGCGCGGCACGGGCCGCGTGCGCCGAGCGGGAAATTCAAGCCGCGAACAGCGCGGCGTAGCGTGCGTCGTCGAACCCGAGCGCCGCGACGCGCCCGTCGATCATGAGGACCGGGCGCTTGATCACGGACGGTTTCTCCTCCATCAGCGCGACCGCGCCCTTGGCGGTCTCGGCCGCGGCCTTCTGCGCATCGCTGAGCGCGCGCCAGGTCGTGCCGCGCCGGTTCACGAGCGTGTCGAGCGGCACTTCCGCGAGCCACGCTTCGAGCTGGCCGGCACCGATGCCGGCCTTCTTGAAGTCGTGGAACGCGAACGGCACCTGATGCGCGTCGAGCCAGGTGCGCGCCTTCTTGACGGTGTCGCAGTTCGGAATGCCGTACATGACGACCGAGCGCGCGCCGGCCATCAGTCGCCTCGCAGCAGTTCGTTGAGGCCGACCTTGGCGCGCGTCTTCGCATCGACCTTCTTGACGATCACGGCGCAGTACAGGCTGTGCGAGCCGTCCTTCGACGGCAGATTGCCGGCCACCACGACCGAGCCGGCCGGGATGCGGCCGTAGCTGACTTCGCCGGTTTCGCGGTCGTAGATCTTGGTGCTTTGGCCGAGGTACACGCCCATCGAGATCACCGAGTTCTCCTCGACGATCACGCCTTCGACGACTTCCGAGCGCGCGCCGATGAAGCAGTTGTCTTCGATGATGACGGGGTTCGCCTGCAGCGGTTCGAGCACGCCGCCGATGCCGACGCCGCCCGACAGGTGCACGTTCTTGCCGATCTGCGCGCACGAGCCGACGGTGGCCCAGGTATCGACCATCGTGCCTTCGTCGACGTAGGCGCCGATGTTCGTGTACGACGGCATCAGCACGACGTTCTTGGCGATGAACGAGCCGCGGCGCGCGATGGCCGGCGGCACGACGCGGAAGCCGCCCTTGGCGAAATCCTCGGCCGTGTAGTTCGCGAACTTGCTCGGCACCTTGTCGTAGAACTGCGTATAGCCGCCGGCCGGCATCGGCGCGTTGTCGCTGAGGCGGAACGACAGCAGCACGGCCTTCTTCAGCCATTGATGCACGGTCCATGCGCCGTTCAGCTTCTCGGCCACGCGCAGCGCGCCGGAATCGAGTTGGTCGAGCACGTGGGCGACGGCGTCGCGCACTTCGGCCGGCGCCGCCTGCGGCGACAGCTCGGTACGGGTTTCCCAGGCTTGGTCGATGATCTGCTGAAGTTGCGACATGGTGTTATCTGGATGCTGGATGATGGATGAAAAGAAACGGCGGCTCGGCCCGTGCGGCGTCCATTTGTATCAGGACGCCGCGGCGGAGGTTGCCGAGCCGCGGCAGAATTCGACGATGCGGCGGGCGCCCTCGACGCACTCGGCGGTGCCGGCCACGAGTGCGATACGCACGAAATCGCGGCCCGGATTCACGCCGCGAGCGGTGCGCGCGAGGTAGGAGCCCGGCAGAACCGTCACATTATAGTCGGCGTACAGGCGCCGGGCGAACTCGGTGTCCGACAGGCCCGTGCGCGCGACGTTGGCCCATAGGTAGAACGCGGCGTCGGGCGGACGCACGTCGAGCACCTCGGCCAGCATCGGCGTGACGATCCCGAATTTCTCGCGGTACAGCTCGCGGTTGGCCTGCACGTGCGCCTCGTCGTTCCAGGCCGCGATGCTCGCGCTCTGATAGACGGGCGACAGCGCCGCGCCGTGATAGGTGCGGTACAGCAGGAACGCCTTGAGCAGGGCCGCGTCGCCGGCCACGAAGCCCGAGCGCATGCCGGGCACGTTCGAGCGCTTCGACAGGCTCGACAGCATGATCAGGCGCTCGTAGCCGCGCCCGAGCAGGTGCGCGGCCTGCAAGCCGCCGAGCGGCGGATGCGCCTCGTCGAAATAGATCTCGGAATAGCACTCGTCGGACGCGATCACGAAGCCGTGGCGGTCGGCCAGCGCGAACAGCTCGCGCCAGTCGTCGAGCGTGAGCACGGCGCCCGTCGGGTTGCCGGGCGAGCAGACATAGACGAGTTGCGTGCGCGCCCACACGTCCTCGGGCACGGCCGAGTAGTCGGGCGCGTAGTTGCGCGCGGGGGCGCTGTTGACGAAGTACGGCTCGGCGCCGGCCAGCAGGGCCGCGCCTTCGTAGATCTGATAGAACGGGTTCGGGCACAGCACGACGGGCTTCTGGCCGTCGGCGCGCGGACGCGCGTCGATCACGGTCTGCGCGAGCGAGAACAGCGCCTCGCGCGAGCCCGACACCGGCAGCACCTCGGTGGCGGGGTCGAGCGGCGGCAGCGCGTAACGCCGTTCGATCCAGCGCGCGATCGCGCTGCGCAGCGCTTCCGAGCCGGCCGTGGCCGGATAGCTGGCAAGGCCGCCGAGCGCGCCCGTGACGGCGTCGAGAATCAGCTGCGGCGTCGCGTGCTTGGGTTCGCCGATGCCGAAACTGATCGGCGCGTAGGCGGGATTCGGCGTAACGCCCTTGAACAGCGCGCGCAGCTTTTCGAAAGGATAGGGTTGGAGCGAGTCGAGACGAGGATTCACGGGATCGGAAACGTACGGGGCCGTTGAACGGGGGCGCGCAGCCGGGACAGGCTGCGTGCGACTGGGCAGTGCGCCCGGCCGGCCGGCGGGAACGGGCGGCATGCCGGGTAGGGGCACCCGGCGCAGGGCGGCCCGCGTAGGG
>CAUPOD010000116.1:0-7340 GCA_963512745.1 uncultured Burkholderia sp.
CCCCAGTCCTCCCCAGCTCGAACTAGCCAACGGTGTTACCCCAGAGGCACAAAACTAGCCACTACCCTTCGGCCAATTAGCCGAGCCTAAGATGCAGCTCCTCAAGCGACAACCGCTGCCGAAACAACCTAGCCAAACTCCCGCTAGCGAACCGCTCCACCTCCGCCGGTTCGACCCAGCGAAACGCATCCATCTCCGGGATCATCACGCCGTCGCGACGGCGCGGAAACATCGACGTGCACACGCACCGCGATAGATCGGTCTCCTCGGACGTCGCGCGCGCCGCGAACAAATGCAGCGTCTTGTCCGCGCGATATGGAAAACGGCCAAGATCGAGCAATCGCTCGGGCGCGAGCACGATCGCGGTTTCCTCCACCATTTCCCGTAACGCCGCCGCGCGCTCGCTCTCGCCCGGATCGCGCTGCCCCTTCGGAATGTCCCAATGCGTGGTGTCGGTCGCGTGCGCAAGCAGCACGCGGCCGGCCGCGTCGAGCATCACGATGCCGCACGACAACGTGCGGCCGTGCCGTTCCCAATGACCTTGTTGCGACACCGGCGCTCCCCGTCAAGATCCAAGCATCAGGTCTTGTAGCCCGGATCGACGCGGTCGAGCTTGCGCAGCAGCGCGGGCCACACGAAGTTGCCGCCCGCGCCCGCCGTCTGCGCGATCGCCGATTCGCGCACGTCGTCGATGATGCCCTGTTCGATCGGAATCAGTGCGCCGCCGCCCGACTGCGCGGCCAGTTGAATCTGACACGCGGTTTCGAACAGATACATGGCCAGGAACGCATCGGGAATCGAACAGCCGACGGTCAGCAGACCGTGATTGCGCAGCATCAAATACTGCGCGGCACCCAAGTCGTCCTGCAAACGCGGCTTCTCGTCGTCGCGCAGCGCGACGCCCTCGTAGTCGTGATAAGCGAGCGACGCGAGCACGAACGTCGATTGCTGCGAGATCGGCAGCAGGCCGCCCTGCTGCGCGCTCACGCCGACGCCCGCGCGCGTATGCGTGTGCAGCACGCACTGCACGTCCTCGCGCGCGGCATGCACGGCGCTATGGATCACGAAGCCCGCACAGTTGACCGGGAACTCGCTGTCGCGCAGCTTGTTGCCGTGCATGTCGACCGCGATCAGCGACGACGCAGTGATCTCGTCGAACATCAAGCCGTACGGGTTGATCAGGAAACGCTCCTCCGCGCCGGGCAGGCGTGCGCTGATGTGCGTGAAGATCAAATCGCTCCAGCCGTACAGCGCGACGAGCCGGTACGCGGCGGCGAGATCGCAGCGAATCCGCCACTCCTCGGGTGTGACGACTTCCTTGAGCGATGGGATGTGCACGTTTGTCTCCTGTCGATCTTATGGGCTACGTGTTGCGCGTTGTGTTTTGCGCTCAGACGTCCTCGGCCCACGTCAGATTCTCGCGCGCCATCAGCGCCGAGGACGCGGCAGGCCCGTAAGTCCCGGCGATATAGCTGCGCGGACGGTCGCCGAGCTGCTTCCAGCCTTCGAGAATCGGCTCGACCCAGGCCCACGCCGCTTCGAGCTCGTCGCAGCGCATGAAGTGCGTGAGACGGCCGCGGATCACGTCGACGAGCAGCCGCTCGTACGCCTCGGCGCGGCGCCCGCTCATGGCGCGCGCAAGGTCCAGATTGAGCGTGACGGGACGCACGTGCATGCCGCTGCCGGGCTCCTTCGCGACCATCTGCAGCTGGATCGATTCCTCGGGCTGGATCTGGATGATCAGGCGGTTGCCGTGACTGTGCGGCCCGTGCGGGATGATCGAGAACGGCAGATCGGCGAACTCGATCACGATCTCCGAACGGCGGTCGCGCAGGCGCTTGCCCGTGCGCAGGAAGAACGGCACGTTGGCCCAGCGCCAGTTGTTGATCTGTACGCGCAGCGCCACGAACGTCTCGGTCAGGCTGCCGGGCGGCACACCCTCCTCGTCCAGATAACCCTTGACCGATTCGCCGTTCACGGCGCCCGACGCGTACTGGCCGCGCACGGTATCGCGTGAGATCGTCTCGAGCGACATCGGGCGCAGCGAACGCAGCACCTTGAGCTTCTCGTCGCGCACGGCGTCGGGATCGAGCGAGATCGGCGGCTCCATCGCGACGATGCACAGCAATTGCAGCAGGTGGTTCTGGATCATGTCGCGCATCGCGCCCGTGCCGTCGTAGAAGCCCGCGCGGCTGCCTACGCCCACCGACTCGGCCACGGTGATCTGCACGCTCTTGATGTACGGCGCCTGCCACAGCGGGCCGAAGATCGCATTGCCGAAACGCAGCACCATGAGGTTCTGGACCGTCTCCTTGCCGAGGTAGTGGTCGATACGGTAAATGCGGTCTTCGGGGAAGTGGCGGCCGACCGATTCGTTGATCGCCTTGGCCGATGCGAGATCGTGGCCGAGCGGCTTCTCGAGCACCACGCGCGCGCGGTCGTCGATGAGGCCGCACGCGGCGAGGTTGTCGCAGATCACCGTGAACAGATGGGGCGCGGTGGCGAGATAGAACACGCGCAACGCGCCCGGACGCAGCTTGTCGCCGAGATTGCGGTAGGTGTCAGGCACCTCGATATCGACGTGCGCGTAGTCGAAGCAGCTCAGGAAACTGTCCCATGCCTCGGGGGTCAGCGCGTGCGCATCGACGAACGGGCGCGAGCGCTCTTCGACGAAACGCAGATACTCCTCGCGCGTCCAGTCGCTGCGGCCCACCGCGATGACGCGTGTGCTCGCGGGCAGGCTGCCGTGCGCATGCGCCATGTAGAGTGCGGGCAGCAGCTTGCGCACGGACAGATCGCCCGCGCCGCCGAAAATGACCATGTCGAGCGGTTCGTCGGAGGCGAGAGCAGAGGCGTGAGTATTCATCGTCGGTATCGTGAATCGGCGGTTGCGCAATGAGCGGGGACGGCTGCGCGGCGGTACGCGTGCCGCGCTTCCTGGAATCGCTCCCATTCTGACGGGATTCCACGACTTTTGCAGTGCAGTTTGCGCGCGACGCATTGTGCGCGGCCGGCGATGAGTGACGGACGCCGGTCACGGCTCGCGCGGTGACCGCCCGAACGCTCGCACCGCCGTGTCCGCTAAGCGGCGTCCGCGCGTGCAGACGCGTATTCGCGCGCGAGCAACCCGAACTGCAGCAGATCGTGATGACGGCCGCTCCAATATCCGCCCTCGCGCAGCGTGCCCTCCTGTACGAACCCGAGCGCGCTCAGCAGCGCGATCGAGCGCCGATTCTGCGGATGCACGACGGCCTCGATGCGGTTCAAGCGGCGCTCGGCGAAACCGTACGCGAGCACGGCGCGCAGCGCCTCGCGCATATAGCCGTGGCCCTGCGCCTGCGCGGCCAGTTCGTAGCCGAGCGCGCTGCTGCGCCAGGTCCTGTTCCATTTGAACAGCCCGCAGGTGCCGAGCAGCTCGCCGTCCGCACGGCGCTCGATACCCCAGCGGATGCCCGGGCTCGGCCCGTTGCGCCACGCGGCGAACGTCTCGATCAGCTCGGCGGCATCCTCGATCCTGCGCTGCGGCTCGGTGCCGAACCATTGCATATGCGCCGCGTCGCCGTGAATCGCGAATACGGCCGCGGCGTCGTCCGCCACGATTTCGCGCAGCCGCAGCCTATCCGTTTCCAGCGCCGGAAAATGCATCGTCCCTCTCCATTTCGATGTTTATGGATTTTCACGCCAGCGTCACAACCATACCATTTCAAACGGCCTCCGGCCGCGGGTCGCGCCCCGGTTTCGCACGGCCCACGCACGCGTTCGACGAAATACGGTAACGCAAACGTATTGCCCGCAATTCGGATATACAGATTCACGGGCCCGCGCCGATATAGGGGAGTGACGCCGTTCGACGCAGCGCCAGCCTGAGCCGAGTATCCCGGAAGACCATGACTCGTACCGCCAGCTCTTTTCTGACAAAACCCGTCCTATTCATTTTGGCCGGCCTGGCGATCACGCTCGCGACAACGGGCGTTACGGTCGTCTCGCTCTATCAGATGCGCTCGGACGCATTCGCGCAGGCGCGCGACGCCGAACAGAATCTCGTCAGGTCGCTCGAGGACCAGACCGCGCGCAATCTCGACCTGTATCAATTGGCCATGCGCGACGTGTCCGCGAGCATCGAGACGCCGAGCATCTTCCATTTGCCGCCGGCGATCCGGCAGCGCATTGCATTCAATACGGCCGACAACGCGAAGGAACTCGGCAGCCTGTTCGCGACCGACGCCGCGGGCAATCTCGTGCTCGACTCCCATTCGGTCGTGCCGCGCGCGCTCAACGTGAGCGCGCGCGAATACTTCCGGGTTCAGCGCGAGCACGAGGACACGGGTCTGTATCTGAGCATGCCGTTCCGGCGCCGCACGCCGCCCGTCGGCGAATTCGAGATCGCGTTGAGCCGGCGGCTCGACGACCGGGACGGCCGATTCGCGGGGATCGTGGCCGCCACGCTGAAGCTCGACTATTTCCACCAATTGTTCCGGGACTCGATCCTCGGCCGGCACGGCACCATTACGCTGCTGCGCACGGACGGCACGGTGCTGATGCGGCAGCCGTACCGCGAGCAGGACATCGGTGTATCGCTCGCAGGCGGCCGTTCGTTCGCGCCGCTCGTGCAAGCCGATCACGGCAGCTACGTCGGCGTCGCGGTGATCGATCACATCGAGCGGTTGTATGCATTCCGGCATATCGGCGCGTATCCGCTGATCGTCGTGGTGGGTTTCGCGACCGACGACATCTATTCGGAATGGCGCAAGCGCGCGCTCGCGATCGGCATCGTCACGCTGATTCTCGACGGCTTCATCATGACGCTGTGCCTGATGTTCGCGCGCCAGCTGCGCAAGCGGCTCGCGATGGAGCGTCAATTGCAGCGGCTGGCCTGGTTCGATGCGCTGACGGGCCTGCCGAACCGCGCGCAACTGCAGACCGAGGCGCAGCGCATCCTCGCCAAGGCACGCCAGAACGGCACGCAGTTCGCTACGCTGTTCATCGACCTCGACCGCTTCAAGCGCGTCAACGACACGCAAGGCCACGCGGCCGGCGACGAGGTGCTGTGGGAGATCGCCAAGCGCCTGCGCCACAACGTGCGCGGCAACGACCTGATCGGCCGCCTCGGCGGCGACGAGTTCCTGGCCGTGCTGCAGAACTGCGATGTGCGGCGCGCGGCGCACGTGGCGGGGTGCATCCTGCAGGGGCTCTACCCGCCCATCATCATCAATTCGAAGCACGAGGCCAGCGTCACGATCAGCGCGAGCATCGGCATTGCGCTCTATCCGCAGGACGGCCAGGATACCGATACGCTGCTGCGCAACGCCGATATGGCGATGTATCAAGCGAAGAGCGCGGGCCGTAACCAGGTGCATTTCTATGCGCCCGAATACGAACGCCAGGCCAAGGAACACCTCGGACTCGAAATCGCGCTGCGGCGCACGCTGAATGCGCAAGCGCTAAACGTCGTGTATCAGCCCAAGGTCGATGCGGCGGGCACGCTATGCGGTGCCGAGGCGCTCGTGCGCTGGCACAGCGACACGCACGGCTTCATTTCGCCGGCGCGCTTCATCCCCGTCGCCGAGGAAAGCGGCCTGATCGCCGAGATGGACGCGTGGGTGCTGGGCGAGGCCTGCCGCCAACTGGCCGAATGGCGCCGCGCGGGGCTCGACGTGCCCAATATTTCCGTGAACGTGTGCGCCGCCGATTTCAAGCGTCCGCATTACTCGGACTTCGTCGCGCATACGTTGCGCACGTACGGACTGCATCCGCGCGACCTGATCCTCGAGATGACCAAGCGCGTGATGTTCGACGAATCGGCCGACGACATCCGCGCATCGCTCGATGCGATCCATGCGCTCGGCGTGGCGCTGTCGATCGACGATTTCGGCACCGGGTATTCGTCGCTGAGTTATCTGCAGCGCTTCCCGGTCAAGGAATTGAAGATCGACTGGAGCTTCGTGCACGGCATCGGCGGCGACGCGATGGCCGAAACGCTCGCGCAGACCGTGATCAACATCGGCAACGTGCTCAAGCTCGGCGTGGTCGCCGAGGGCGTCGAAACGCAGGCGCAGCGCGACTTCCTGGCCGAGCACGGCTGCCATCTGTATCAGGGCCATCTGTTCTCGGCGCCGTTGAGCCCGGCCGACTTCGCGCGCTGGGCGCACGCCTGCTGCACGGCGCCGCTCGGCATGGCGTTGCTCGACACGGCGGCCGAGGCCTCGCAAGCGCCCGGCGCATAAGGCGCGCCGCCCTGCTGCCCGGCCGAAAGGCCCGGTTTGCGCACGCGGCCGGCGAATCCACGTAAACTGACGCTTTTGCATTGGAGTATCCGCCTTGTCCGCCAAGGATTTGACCGATTCGGCCGCACCGGCAGCCGCACCGGAGAAGGAAGCGAAGCCGCACACCGCCTATATGCAGCAATATCTGCGCATCAAGGCCGAGCACCCCGACACGCTTCTGTTCTTCCGCATGGGCGATTTCTACGAGCTGTTCTTCGAGGACGCCGAAAAAGCCGCACGGCTGCTCGACATCACGCTCACGCAGCGCGGCGCCTCGGCCGGCAATCCGATCAAGATGGCGGGCGTGCCGCACCATGCGTGCGAGCAGTACCTGGCCAAGCTCGTCAAGCTCGGCGAGTCGGTCGCGATCTGCGAACAGGTCGGCGATCCGGCCACGTCCAAGGGCCCGGTCGAGCGCAAGGTCGTGCGCGTCGTCACGCCCGGCACGCTGACGGATGCGGCGCTGCTGACCGACAAGAACGACGTCTATCTGCTCGCGCTGTCGGTCGCACACAACAAGCGCGGGCTGCCCGCGAGCGTGGGGCTCGCGTGGCTCAACCTCGCGAGCGGCGCGCTGCGCCTCAGCGAAATCGCGCCGGACCAGCTCGGCGCGGCACTCGAACGCATCCGCCCCGCCGAAATCCTCGCGTCCGAAAACGACGCGGCCGCCGTGGCCGCGCGCGGCGCGATCACGCGCGTGCCCGCGTGGCATTTCGACATCGCGTCGGGCGCGCAGCGCCTGCGCGATCAGCTCGGCGTGGCCAGCCTAGAAGGTTTCGGCGCGCATACGCTGAACGCCGCCTGCGGCGCGGCGGGCGCGCTGCTGCTGTACGCGGCCGCCACACAGGGCCAGCAGCTGCGCCACGTGCGCAGCCTCAAGGTCGAAAACGAGTCCGAATATATCGGGCTCGATCCCGCCACGCGCCGCAACCTGGAGTTGACCGAGACGCTGCGCGGCACCGAAGCGCCGACGCTGTACTCGCTGCTCGATACCTGCTGCACGACGATGGGCAGCCGCCTGCTGCGCCATTGGCTGCATCACCCGCCGCGCGCGGCTGCGGCCGCGCAGGCGCGCCA
>CAUPOD010000117.1:0-7286 GCA_963512745.1 uncultured Burkholderia sp.
GGGTCGAACCGCTGTCGATCCCATCGCGCAACGCGGTATCGGGAAGAGCGTCCGCGGCTACCGCGCCTTCGGGCGCGATCGTGATGCTGTCGCGCCACGATTTGGTTTGCTGGTTCCACGCGGTGTTCAGCTCGCGCTGCTGCTCGCTGAGCGTGCCCGAAATCGTGTTCTCGACGTTGTGCGCGGCCTTCTCGATATCGGTCTTCATGGTGCGCAGCGAATCGAGCTCGATCTCGCGCGTGACCTCGGCCTTGACCTCGTTGAGATAGCGCTGCGCGCGGCCGAGCAGCGCGCCCGCCGTGCGCGCGACGCGCGGCAGGCGCTCGGGCCCGAGCACAACGAGCGCGACGACGCCGATCAGCGCCATCTTGGACAGTCCGATATCGAACATCGCTACGCTTCCGTGCGCGGCCTCAGACCTGCTTCGAATCGGTCGGACGCGCGGCGCTCTGCGGGTTCGCCCCGTTTTGCGCCTCGCCGCCTTCCGGCAGTTGCTTGGACGCCGGCGTTTCGGCCTCCGCCATGCCTTCCTTGAAGCCCTTCACCGCGCCGCCGAGATCGCTGCCGAGGCCGCGCAGCTTCTTGGTGCCGAACACCATCACGACGATCAGCAAAATGATCAGCCAATGCCAAATACTCAACCCGCCCATGATTCACTCTCCCTAAAACCGATGGCCGCAGCGGCCCCAACCGCGCACCTGTCAGATGTGCGGCACGCCCCGAATGTCCCGGGCGGCCGGCGGCCTGTACGCGGCGAACTCTATCATTCTACAAGCAAGCGGGGCCGCGCCGAACCTGGCGAAGCGGCCGATTTTCAAAACCAGCGGGCCGGATCGAGCGGTTTGTTTTCGTAAAGGTACAACCAGCCCTTGATAATGCGGTACAGCGTCCAGATCCAGGCCGCGAACACGATCACGAAGCCCACGCCGACGAACATCAGCGCGAAACCGACGATGTAAGCGAGCAGCCCCCACCAGAACGTGCGGATCTGCCACGTGAAATGCGCGGCGTACGGGGTGCCCGCGACATCGTCGCGCTTGATGTAGTCGATGATGAGCGCGATCAGGCTCGTGATGCCGCCCGTAAGCCAATGCACGGCGTAAAGCGCGTAGAGGATATGGGTCAGCGTGCGCAGCTTCGCGTCGCGCTCGTCGCCGGGCGCGTTCGCGTGCTGCTCGATCACCGGTTGAATGGGGTCTGACATGGCGCACTCCGTTCAGGGGTCACTACGTTGGACACGACAGCAAACGACAAATTCACCGCTATCGTCACCACCATTGCGCCGGCGCAACGCCACAGGTCAGTGGCCGCCGGCTTCGCGCTCGCGGCGCTTGCGCAGCGCCTTTTCCTCGAGGCCGGACAGGCCCTCGCGGCGCTCGAGTTCGGCGAGCACGTCGGCAGGGCTCAGATCGAAATGGGCGAGCATCACGAGGCAGTGGAACCACAGGTCCGCGACCTCGCCGACGAGCGCGCGCCGCTCGCTGCCGAGCCGCACGTCCTTGGCGGCCAGCACGACCTCGGTGGCTTCCTCGCCGATCTTCTTGAGCACCGCGTCGTCGCCCTTGTGGAACAGGCGCGACACGTACGACTGCTCGGGATCGCCGCCCTTGCGGCCCTCGATCACGGCCGCGAGGCGCAGCAGCGTGTCTTGCGTGAGCACGGGCGGTTCGGCGGCGGGAGGCGTGGTCGGTTGCGTCATTTGTAGATGTGTTCGGGGTCTTTCAGCACGGGATCGACGGCGACCCAGTCGCCGGCGTCGGCCGAGCCTTCGAATTTCTGGAAAAAGCACGAGTGGCGGCCGGTGTGGCACGCGATGCCCGAGACCTGCTCGATCTTGAGCAGCACGACGTCCTCGTCGCAATCGAGGCGCACTTCGCTCACGTGCTGCACGTGGCCCGACTCCTCGCCCTTGAACCACAGACGCTGGCGCGAGCGCGAGAAATACACGGCGCGGCCGAGCTCGACGGTCTTGAGCAGCGCCTCGCGGTTCATCCACGCGAACATCAGCACGTCGCCCGTGGCGGCCTCCTGGGCGATCGCGGGCACGAGCCCATGCTCGTCCCAGCGGACCTTGTCGAGCCAGGCGGGCTGATTGATGGCCGGCTGATTCATGATTGCCTCACCGAAATGCCGCGCGCGGCCATGAAGCGCTTCGCCTCGCCGACCGTGTGCTCGCCGTAGTGGAAGATGCTCGCAGCCAGCACGGCGTCCGCGTGGCCCTCTTCGATGCCCTGCGCGAGGTGTTCGAGCGAACCGACGCCGCCCGACGCGATCACGGGCACGGGCACCGCATCGGACACGCCGCGCGTGAGCGCGAGGTCGAAGCCGGACTTGGTGCCGTCGCGGTCCATGCTGGTCAGCAGGATCTCGCCCGCGCCGAATTCGGCCATCTTGCGCGCCCATTCGATCGCGTCGATGCCGGTGGCCTTGCGGCCGCCGTGCGTGAACACTTCCCAGCGCGGCGCCTCGCCGTCGGCCGACACGCGCTTCGCGTCGATCGCGACGACGATGCACTGCGAGCCGTACTTGTCGGCCGCGTCGCGCACGATCTGCGGATTGGCGACGGCCGACGAATTCATGCCGACCTTGTCGGCGCCCGCGTTGAGCAGGCGTCGCACGTCTTCCACGGCGCGCACGCCGCCGCCCACGGTGAGCGGAATGAAGACCTGCGAGGCGACGGCCTCGATGATCGGCAGGATCAGGTCGCGCCCGTCGGACGTGGCCGTGATGTCGAGGAACGTGAGTTCGTCGGCGCCCTGCTCGTCGTAGCGGCGCGCGATCTCGACCGGGTCGCCCGCGTCGCGCAGCTCGACGAAATTGACGCCTTTGACGACGCGCCCGGCGGTCACGTCGAGACAGGGGATGATGCGTTTAGCTAGAGCCATGGTGTTACTCGGTACCGCGGTAAAACCGCCGCGCGGGCGGCGGTTTGAGTCTGACGGCGCTCAGGCGTCGTCGAGTTCGCCGTTCAGCTCGTCGGCGCGCTTTTGCGCGGCAGCGAAATCGAGGTCGCCCGAATAGATCGCGCGGCCGCAGATCACGCCCTCGACCCCTTCGCTCTCGACCTCGCACAGCAGGTCGATGTCGGCCAGGTTCGACAAGCCGCCGCTCGCGATCACGGGGATCCCGACCGCCTGCGCGAGCTTGACCGTCGCCTCGATATTGATGCCTTGCAGCATGCCGTCGCGGCCGATGTCGGTATAGACGATCGACTCGACGCCGTAATCCTCGAATTTCTTGGCCAGGTCGATCACCTCGTGGCCCGTGAGCTTGCTCCAGCCGTCGGTGGCGACCTTGCCGTCCTTGGCGTCGAGCCCGACGATGATGCTGCCCGCGAACGCGCTGCACGCATCCCGCAGGAAACCCGGGTCCTTGACGGCCGCGGTGCCGATGATCACGTACGTGAGGCCCGCGTCGAGGTATTTCTCGATCGTGTCGAGGCTGCGGATGCCGCCGCCAAGCTGCACGGGGATCTCGTCGCCGACTTCCGCGAGAATCGCTTCGATCGCTTCGAGATTCTTCGGCTTGCCGGCAAACGCGCCGTTCAAGTCGACCAGATGCAGGCGCCGGGCGCCGAGGTCGACCCACTTGCGGGCCATCGCCGCGGGGTCTTCCGAGAAAATCGTGGCCTGGTCCATATCGCCTTGTTTCAGGCGTACACATTGACCGTCTTTGAGATCGATGGCCGGAATCAGCAGCATAGCAATCGGTTGGGGTTCGGAGAAAAGGGGAAATCGCATGCGCGAGCCTGCCCGGGAGGACACGGCTCCGCTAGTTTAGTACAACTCGCCGCGGCGCTAACCGCGTGCGCCGAACGGCACGGGCCGTTTACGCATCGCCAGTGTAGCGCCCGCGCCACGTCAGGGCTGCCAATGCACGAAATTGCGGTAGAGCCGCAAGCCCACCTCGGCGCTCTTCTCGGGGTGGAACTGCGTCGCGAACAGGTTGTCGCGCGCCACGGCCGACGTGAACGGCGCACCGTACGGCGTCTCGCCCACGGTATGCGCGGTGTCGCCGGGGACGGCGTAGTAACTATGCACGAAATAGAAGTACGCGTCGTCGGGCACGCCGTCCCAGAGCGGGTGCGGCCGCGTCTGGCGCACGCGGTTCCAGCCCATCTGCGGGACCTTGAAACGCGAGCCGTCGTCCTGCAGGCGCCCTTCGAGCTCGAAGCGCAGCACGCGGCCCGGCAGCAGGCCGAGGCCCGGCGTGTCGCCTTCGGCGCTCCAGTCGAACAGCATCTGCTCGCCCACGCACACGCCCAGGAGCGGCTTGTTGCGCGCGGCTTCGAGCACGGCGTCCTTGAGGCCCGATTCGGCCAGCGAGCGCATGCAGTCGGGCATCGCGCCCTGGCCCGGCAGCACCACGCGGTCGGCCGCGCGGATCGCCGCGGGCGTATCGACGATGGCCACCTGGGCGGCCGGTTCGGCCTTCATGAGCGCTTGCGCCACCGAGCGCAGGTTGCCCATGCCGTAATCCACAATCGCGATCGAAGTTTTCATGTCAGTCTCCGCCGGGCCGCCCCAAGGAGGCTGACGGCCCCCTCGGGGGGCAGCGAACAAAGTGAGCGTGGGGGTCGTTTCATGCTGAAAGTCCCGGCAGCATGGCCTTGAGGCCGTTGGCCATGAATTCCACGGCCAGCGCCGCGAGCATCAAGCCCATCAGGCGCGTACCGATATTGATCCCGGTGCGGCCGATCACGCGCGAGATCGGGTCGGCCGCGCTCAGCGCGAGGAAGCACAGCGCGGCAATCGCCGCGCCGATGCCGATCAGCTCGAGCCGCTCGTACCAGTGCTGGGTTTTCGCGGCATAGACGATCACCGTGCTGATCGTGCCCGGGCCCGTCAGCAGCGGAATCGCGAGCGGCACCACGGCGATGCTGTTCTTCTGCTCGGCCTCGTCGCGCTCTTCCTCGGTCGAGCGCGTGTTGCCGGTCTGCGCGTTCAGCATGTTGATCGCCATCAGCAGCATGATGATGCCGCCGCTCGCCTGCAGCGACCCGACCGAAATACCGAAGAAGTCGATGATATTTTGCCCGAGCAGCGCCGCGATGGCGACCACGCAAAACACGGAAATCGTCGTGAGACGCACGGTGTTGCGGCGCGCCGCGACGCTATAGTTCGCCGTCAGGCTCAAAAAAAACGGCACCGCGCCGATCGGATTGATCAGCGCGAGCAGCGAAATGAACGATTTGAGTAAATGCATTGCTGGGGCGCGGCCGCGCGGGCCGCATACGGATAGATTGAACGCCTTGCCGCAGGCAGCCTGGATCAGAGCGTGCCTTTGGTGGACGGAATCTGCCCCGCCGCGCGCGGGTCGAGTTCGACCGCCATGCGCAGCGCGCGCCCGAACGCCTTGAACACGGTTTCGAGCTGATGGTGCGCGTTGATCCCGCGCAGATTGTCGATATGCAGCGTGACGCCCGCGTGATTGACGAAGCCGCGGAAGAATTCGATCGACAGATCGACGTCGAACGTGCCGATGCGCGCGCGCGTGAACGGCACGTGGAATTCGAGGCCCGGACGCCCCGAGAAATCGATCACGACGCGCGACAGCGCCTCGTCGAGCGGCACGTAGGCATGGCCGTAGCGGCGGATGCCCTTCTTGTCGCCGACGGCCTTGGCGACCGCCATGCCGAGCGTGATGCCGACGTCCTCGACCGTGTGGTGATCGTCGATGTGGGTGTCGCCGTGCGCTTCCACTTCGAGATCGATCAGGCCATGACGCGCGATCTGGTCGAGCATATGGTCGAGGAACGGCACGCCCGTGTTCAGCTTTTGCTGGCCGGTGCCGTCGAGATCGATCTTCACACGGATCTGCGTTTCGCTGGTGTTGCGAACGACTTCCGCTGCGCGCATGGGGACTTTCCTTGGAACTTGAGGTGGATTGGGGAGCTATACGGCCATTTTAACCGGGTTTTGCCGCCGCGCAGCGCACGGCGGCGGCCCGCGCACAGGGGCTCAGTTGCCCGCTTTCATGCGGAATTCGGCGCTTTTCGCGTGTGCCTGCAGCCCTTCGCCGTAGGCGAGCTCGGACGCGATCTCGCCGAGCGTGTGTGCGCCCTCGGCGCTGACCTCGATCAGGCTCGAACGCTTGATGAAATCGTAGACGCCGAGCGGCGACGAAAAACGCGCCGTGCGCGAGGTCGGCAATACGTGGTTCGGGCCCGCGCAGTAGTCGCCGAGGCTCTCGCTCGTGTAACGGCCGAGGAAGATCGCGCCCGCGTGGCGGATCTGCTGCTCCCACTGGCGCGGGTCGAGCGCCGAGATCTCCAGATGCTCGGGCGCGATCTCGTTCGCGATGCGGCACGCCTCGGCCATGTCGCGCACCTTGATCAGCGCGCCGCGCCCTTCGAGCGACGCGCGGATCACGTCCTGGCGCGGCATGCCCGGCAGCAGCGCGGCGAGCGCGAGTTCGACCTGGGCGATGAAGCTCGCATCCGGGCACAGCAGGATCGACTGCGCGAGTTCGTCGTGCTCGGCCTGCGAGAACAGATCCATCGCGACCCATTGCGGGTCCGTGGTGCCGTCGCAGATCACGAGGATTTCCGACGGGCCCGCGATCATGTCGATGCCGACCGTGCCGAACACGCGGCGTTTGGCGGCAGCCACGTACGCATTGCCGGGCCCGACGATCTTGTCGACCTGCGGGATCGTCTCGGTGCCGTACGCGAGCGCGGCCACGGCCTGCGCGCCGCCGATCGTGAACACGCGGTCCACGCCGCCGAGCAGCGCGGCGGCGAGCACGAGTTCGTTCTTCACGCCGTCCGGCGTGGGCACGACCATCACGATCTCGCCGACGCCGGCGACGCGCGCCGGAATCGAATTCATGAGCACCGACGACGGATACGCGGCCTTGCCGCCCGGCACGTAGATGCCGACGCGGTCGAGCGGCGTGACTTTCTGGCCGAGCACGGTGCCGTCCGACTCCGTGTACTGCCAGGTATGCGTGCCGCACTCGATCTTCTGTTTCTCGTGGTACGCGCGCACGCGCGCCGCCGCGGCTTCGAGCGCCGCGCGGGGCTTCGGCGCCAGGCGTTCGAGCGGCGCCCCGAGTTCGGCCTGCGGGCCTTCGTGGGCGGCGCCGCTCGTGGCGTCCAGGCGGTGGAAAACGTTCGTGTACTCGAGCACGGCGGCGTCGCCGCGCGCCTTCACGTCGGCGAGAATCTGCGCGGCGGCGGTGTCGATGGCCAGATCTTCGGCGGCCTCGAACGCGAGCACGTCGCGCAAGGCGGCGGCGAAGCCGGGCTCGGCCGAATCGAATTTGCGAATCTTGAGGGTCATGAT
>CAUPOD010000118.1:0-7195 GCA_963512745.1 uncultured Burkholderia sp.
TTGTATTAGAGACTGCATCTCTTGGGCGTGGACCTTGTCGCTCGGACCGGCCGCGGCCCCGGGGTGCACGCACCCACTCTCGGCGCCGCCGCCGCCGCGCATCCCGAGCAGGTCGCGGTCGTGATCGGCTACGACGAGGATCTGTCGCACCGCATCGTCGCGGGCAGCGACGTGATCGCCGTGCCGTCGCGCTTCGAGCCGTGCGGCCTCACGCAGCTGTACGGCCTCAAATACGGCACGCTGCCGCTCGTGCGCCGCGTCGGCGGCCTGGCCGACACGGTCGTCGACAGTTCGCTGGAAAACCTCGCCGACGACATCGCGACCGGCTTCGTGTTCGACCGCTTCGATGCCGACAGCCTGCGCGCCGCGCTGCGCCGCGCGTTCGCGCTGTACGCGCGCAAGACCGACTGGAAGCAGGTCGGCAAGCAGGCGATGCGCCAGCCGTTCGGCTGGGACCGCGCGGCCGAGCAATTCATGTCGATCTACCGGCAAATCGCGCCGCCGGGCGCCGGCTGAGTCCGGCGCCGCACGTTGCACGCCGCACGTTGCACGCCGCACGCTTCCCCATTCCGATTCAATGAGTCCCCGATGAACCTGAACGAATTCAAGTACGACCGTCTCTCGAACGACGTGCCCGCGCTCAAGCAGTCGATCTCGAACAAGCTGATCTACGCGATCGGCAAGGACCCGGTGGCCGCGAATCCGCACGACTGGCTGCGCTCCACCGCGCTCGCGGTGCGCGACCGCCTCGTCGAGCGCTGGATGCGGACCACGCGCGAGCAATACGCGCAGGACGTGAAGCGCGTCTATTACCTGTCGATGGAGTTCCTGATCGGCCGCGCGTTCACGAACGCGCTGCTCGCGCTCGACATCTACGACAACGTGAAACAGGCGCTCGCGGAACTCGACGTCGATTTCGACAAGATCGCCGATCTCGAACACGACGCCGCGCTCGGCAACGGCGGCCTCGGCCGTCTCGCCGCGTGCTTCCTCGATTCGATGGCGACGCTCGGCGTGCCCGGCTTCGGCTACGGCATCCGCTACGACTACGGCATGTTCAAGCAGCAGATCCTCGACGGCCGCCAGGTCGAGATCCCCGACTATTGGCTCGCGAGCGGCAACCCGTGGGAGTTTCCGCGGCCCGAGGTGCGCTACAACGTGCGTTTCGGCGGCCGCATCGAACAGGACGGCGACCTCACGCGCTGGCTCGACACGCAGGACGTGCTCGCGATGGCCTACGACACGATCGTGCCCGGCTACGCGACCGAGGCCACCAACACGCTGCGCCTGTGGTCCGCGAAAGCCGACAGCGAGATCGACCTCGGCGCGTTCAACCGCGGCAACTACCTCGACGCGGTCGAGAACAAGAACCACTCGGAGAACGTGTCGCGCGTGCTGTACCCCGACGATTCGACGCCCGCCGGTCGCGAGCTGCGCCTGCGCCAGGAATACTTCTTCGTCTCGGCGAGCCTGCAGGACCTCGTGCGCCGCTACCTCGCGCATCACAAGGGTTTCGACGCGCTGCCCGACCAGGTCGCGATCCACCTCAACGACACCCACCCCGTGCTCGCGATCCCGGAACTGATGCGGATCATGATCGACGACCACCACGTACCGTGGCACACGGCCTGGGCCATCACGCAGCGCGTGTTCTCGTACACGAACCACACGCTCATGCACGAGGCGCTCGAGACGTGGTCCGTCGACGTGCTCGGCCGCGTGCTGCCGCGCCACCTCAAGATCATCTTCGAGATCAACGCCGACATGCTCGCGAAGATCACCGCGCGTTTCGGCACGGACATGGACTTGATGCGGCGCCTGTCGCTGATCGACGAGCACGGCGAGCGGCGCGTGCGCATGGCGTATCTGGCCGTGGTCGCGAGCCACAAGGTCAACGGCGTGTCGAAGCTGCATTCCGAGCTCATGAAGCAGTCGATCTTCGCCGATTTCGCGCGCGTGTTTCCCGAGCGCTTCGTCAACAAGACCAACGGCATCACGCCGCGCCGCTGGCTGTCGCAGGCGAACCCCGCGCTGTCGGCGCTGATCGACCGCACGATCGGCCGCGGCTGGCGCCGCGAGCTCGGTCAGTTGAAGGGACTCGAACGCTATGCCGACGATCCCGCGTTCGCCGCCGCGTTCCGCGCCGCGAAGTTCGACAACAAGCAGCGCTTAGGCGCGTGGAGCGCCGCGCATCTCGGCGTCTCGCTCGATCCGCATTCGCTGTTCGACATGCAGGTGAAGCGCATCCACGAATACAAGCGTCAGCTGTTGAACCTGCTGTGCGTCGTCACGCGCTACAACCGCATCGTCGCCGATCCCGTCGCGGACTGGGTGCCGCGCACCGTGCTGTTCGCGGGCAAGGCCGCCTCGGCGTATCACATGGCCAAGCAGATCATTCACCTGATCAACGACGTCGCCGCGAAGATCGACGCCGACCCGCGCGTCGCGGGCAAGCTCAAGGTGCTGTTCGTGCCGAACTACGGCGTGAGCCTCGCCGAACTCATGATCCCGGCCGCCGATCTGTCCGAGCAGATCTCGACCGCGGGCACCGAGGCGTCGGGCACCGGCAACATGAAGTTCGCATTGAACGGCGCGCTCACGATCGGCACGCTCGACGGCGCGAACATCGAGATCCGCGAGCAGGTCGGCGCCGACAACATCTTCATCTTCGGCAACACGGCCGCCGGTATCGACGCACTGCGCGCGCACGGCTACAACCCGCGCGAGTACTACGAACGCAACGCCGACTTGAAGCTCGCGCTCGACCAGATTCGCGACGACTTCTTCTCGCCGGGCGAGCCGGGGCGTTATCACGGCATCTTCGATGCGCTCGTGAACTGGGGCGACCACTATCTGCTGCTCGCGGATTTCGATGCGTACGCGGCCGCGCAAGAGCGTGTGGACGCGCTCTACCGCGAGCCCGATGCATGGACCAGGAAGGCGATCCTGAACGTCGCGAACATGGGCATGTTCTCGTCGGACCGGGCCATTGCCGAGTATGCGCGGGATATTTGGGGCACGCAGACTTAAGCGCTGCCGAAGCTGCAAGCGGAGCCAGAGCCGGGACCGCGCACCGAGGCGGGAAATAGGAAGGGGCGAGACGCATGCGGTGCCCCGGCTACCGTGCCGGCGCATGCGTGAGGCCGGGCGCGAGGATCGCCCGGCTTGCGGCGGCGCGCTTCCCGAATAACCAGGGCACGCCGCCGCCAAAGCGTTTACTGCAATACCACCGTCTGCGGATTATGCTCGGCCGTTTCGCTGTTCTTATGCGCTTGCGACAGACGGCGCATCAGCGGCAGCAGCACCAGCGCGAGCGCCATGCCCGCGGCCGCGAGCCAGCCGAGCTTCGCGAACAGCGACGTATAGATCGGCAGCGAGACCGCGGCCGGCAGCGCGTCCGACGGCATCTGCGCGAGATTGGCCACCACGCTGCCCAGATACTGCGACACGCCGGTCGCGACGAAGTACGCGCCCATCATGAAGCCGCTCATGCGTGCGGGCACGTAGCGCGCGATCATCGCGAGACCGAGGCCGCTCACGAGCAGCTCGCCGAGCGAGTAGAGGCCGTAGCCCCACACCATGAACCACGACGACACGCGGCCGTCCACGGCGTAGTTGCCGCTCAGCGCGAACACGAGGAAGCCGAGCGCCACCGCTCCGAAACCGAGCGCGAATTTCGCGGCGACCGAGATGTCGCGGCCGTGCTTCGAGAACGCGTTGTAGATCGTCACGAGCAGCGGGCTCATCAGCATGATCCAGATCGGATTCAGCGCCTGGAACTGCGCGGCGCTCCACGAGAACAGCGTCGTGCCGAACACGATGAAGCGCGGATCGACGTTGCGCAGCGCGAACAGCGTCAGCGACGTCGACATTTGCTGATAGAAGATGAAGAACAGGATCGACTGCGCGGTCAGCATCAGCGCGGCCACGAGGCCCGCGCGTTCGGCCTGCGCCGATTTCGCGATCATGTACGCGAAGATCGCCAGCACGATCGCGCCCGCGGTCCACACGCTCGCCACGGCCAGCGCCTTGTGTTCGAGGATGTAGAGCGTGGCCGAGCCGAGCGCGACGGCGCCCACGGCGACGGCCGCCAGACGGCCCAGATGCAGCGGCTCGGTGTCCGGCTTCGAGCCGATGTGCGCCAGCGTGCGGTGCATCAGCAGCAGGTTCAGGATGCCGAGCGCCATGCCCGCGCAGCAGACCGCGAACGCCGCGTGCCAGCCCCAGTGGTCCTTGATCCACGGCGTGGCCAGCATCGACACGGTCGAACCGATGTTGACGGCCATGTAATAGATCGTGAACGCGCTGTCGATGCGCGCGTCGTCGCCTTCGTAGATACGGCGCACGAGGTTCGCGGCGTTCGCCTTGAACATGCCGTTGCCGACCACGATCACGCCGAGCGAGCCGTACATGTACGCGAGGCCGTCGTTGGGCAGCGACAGCAGCAGATAGCCGACGCACAGCACCAGCGCGCCGATCAGCATCGTGCGGCGCGTGCCGAGCAGCTTGTCGCCGATCCACCCGCCGATCGAGGGCGCGGCATAGACGAGGGCCGTGAACGCGCCCCACGTGAGATTGGCGCGGCTATCGGAGAAACCGAGCTTGTCGACCATGAACAGCACGAGCAACGCGGCCATGCCGTAGTAGCCGAAACGCTCCCACATTTCGATTAGAAAGACCGTCGTAAACGAACGGGTTTGTGAGACGGGCGTATTCATCTAGCACCTGCGAAAAAAGAAGCGACGCCGCGCAACGAGCGGGCGTAGGCAGTGATAACGAGAAAATTCATGTCAGTGCGGCAATACGGCGGAGCGGGACAGGCAATATATTTTTGCTTCGAGCTTGGCTTATCGTATTCTTGTAGGCTTCGCCCAGGACAGTGCCGCAGTCGCAGTACTGGTTTACCCGCAGAATCGGTTATCTCGTTATTGGACCGAAGCAAGTAAACCTAGTTACTTTACATCAAACTTTTTTTGAAGAATAGACCGGGCCCCATGGTCGCCAATTTAGACGAATCCGTTTCCGAAGTCGCAACCCGTCCGGAGGCCATCGCCCTCGGCGGCAAAATCCGCGCGCTGCGGCAGCGGCTAAAGCTCACGCTCGGAGACGTGGCCACGGACGCGGGCATCTCGAAACCGTTTCTGTCGCAGATCGAGCGGGGCTTGGCCTCGCCGTCCATCACGTCGCTGGCCGGCATCGCGCACGCGCTTGGGGTCAATCTCCAATATTTCGTCGAGACGCCGAGCGAGGAGCGCTCGGTGTGCCGCGGCGATCAACTGCGTTTCTTCAGCTTCGCCGATTCGGCCAACCTGTTCGCGCGCCTGACCAATGCGCCGAAGGGGCGCCAGCTCGAAGCGATTCTCGTCAAGCTGCCGCCCGGGCAGAAGCGTTCCGAGGTCACCACCCACGCGGGCGAGGAGTTTCTGTACGTCGTGTCGGGCGAGGTGTCGCTGACGCTCGAAGGCAAGACGTTCCTGCTCGCCGCGGGCGACAGCGCGCATTATCAGTCCACCGTCCCGCATAGCTGGGCCAATCCCACGCAAAGCGAAGCGGTCGTGGTTTGGGTCGGCACGCCGACGTTGTTCTGACGCCGACTACAAAGCGTAGCGGCGGTCCGGGTGCCGCGCCGCTACCCCGCCGCGGCATTCCGCATGCGGCGCTTTCGATCAGAGGCGATTGCCGGCGGCGGCCACGAGCCCATGGCGCGAAGCCGGGCGCGTTTCAGCGTTTCAGCGCGCGCTCGTGACCGGCGCGTTGTGCGATTCGCCCGGCAGTTCCGCGCCATGGGAACGGATCGCCGCGATCAGTTCGGCCGGCGTGATTTCGTAGCGCACTTCGCGATGGATGCCCGGCTTGCGCGCATCGACTTCGATCAGCAGCACGCTTTTGCCGTCGGCGGCCGCTTCGAGACGCAGCGAGCGCAGATCGCGCCCGCTGTCCGGGTCGGATTCGGTGAGCAAGGTCATGGCTCCGGAAGCACCGATAGTGCGCATCGAATGGGTCCTCGAGTCTTGGTTGGGCAGGCCTGGCGGGGCCAACGGCTCAAAGCAGTGTAACGCGAAGTCCGCGCGCGCAATGAGAATTTTGCGCGGCCCACCGGCCCCGAATCGCGTGGCATACTTCCCCAATTCAAGAGATTGCCGAGAGCTTTGTTATGAATGTTCGATTGACGCCGGCATGGCGGATCGCCGTAGCCTGTCTGGGCCTGGCGGGTCTTTCGGCCTGCGGCGGCAGCGCGCCGCTGTTCACGTCCGACGGACGCAGCACCTCGCAAGTCCAGTGTCCGGCCGCGGGCGCGTGGGAGACCTGCCAGCAGCACGCCGCCGGCATCTGCGGCGGCTCGTTCGACACCATCCAGCAGTCGCTCGACGGCGACACCCGCACGCTGCTGTTCGCGTGCCGCGCCCCGGTTCAATCCCAGGCCCCGGTTCAGCCCGAGCCGCAGCCGGTTCAAACCGAACCCGTTCCGACGCAATAAGCCGCGCGGCTAGCGCCAGTCCGGGTCCGTGCCGCCGGCCAAGCGCCGCGCAAGCGTTATCCGATTCGGGACCAATCCCGTATTTCCTCACCTTGGGCCGCGGACCCTTCCGCGCTTCGGCTCCCGAATCTCCTCACCTCGCAGAGGCCGGCCTCCCGGGCCGGTAATGCGCGGTGAGCCGTGCGCGAAGGCCGCGCGGTAGGCAGCGAAACGCGCATCGCCTATCCTATGGGCGACGTTCCGTGCGGCCTCGTGCGCGGCATGCCGGCCGTCCTCGATTTCGCGTATTCCGTTCGTTTCGTCCGATCCGTCTCGTGAGGAGCCCATCGTGTCCGTCCGCAATCTCGACGCGCTGCTGAAGCCCGCTTCCGTAGCCATCGTCGGCGCGTCCACGCGCGCGGGCAGTCTCGGCGCGATCGTCTGGCAGTACGTGCTCGCGAGCCCGTTCGCCGGACCCGTCTGGCCCGTCAACCCGAAATACGCGCGCCTCGACGAGCGGCCCATCTACACGCTCGACCGCCTGCCCGGCGTGCCCTCGGTGGCCGTGATCTGCACGCGTCCCGACACGTGGCCCGAGATCGTGCGCAAACTCGGCGCGCTCGGCACGCGCGTGGCCGTCATCGTCTGCGCCGCGCGCGCTCCGGCCGAACAGGCCGCGCTCGCGCGCACGTTGGCCGCCGCGAAGCCGCACCTGCTGCGCATCGTCGGGCCCGGCAG
>CAUPOD010000119.1:0-7159 GCA_963512745.1 uncultured Burkholderia sp.
CGCTTTGGGTCGGGCACTGAGTGCCTCGAATGTCTCCTCGTTCTCCACCTGCAAAATCGTATCGCGGTGCATCTGAACTGAGGTAAATATTAAAGCACAGATTTTAAACCAACAACTAGCATTTACCCCTAAGGTGCATGGTGCACAGATCCAGGGCATAAAATCGAGTGCAGTCGGCCCATTCTGCACAGGTTTGATAAACCGCGCCGCCAACTGCGTCCTAACTGCGTCCTTTAACCCGCCCCGCTGCCGACTCGGCGCCGCGCGAGCCACTCGCCGACAATTCCGCGCCGGAACGCCAGTACGCAGACTACGAACACCAATCCCGTCACCACGCTCGCCGATTCGCCGAGTCCGTGAAACCAATCGATACCCGTATGGCGCGCGAGCCACTCGCCGATATCGCCGAGATGGTCCTCGAGGCCGACGATCAACGCGGCACCTAGCATCGGCCCGAACAACGTACCCATGCCGCCCACGAGCGTCATCAGCACAACGAGCCCCGACATGGTCCAATACGCGTCGCTCAGGGTCTCGAAACCGAGCACCTCCACCTTGAGTGCGCCGGCCAGCCCGGCCAACGCGGCTGACAGCACGAAAGCCAGCAACTTGAAACGGTCGGTGTCGTAGCCGAGCGAGATTGCCCGCGGCTCGTTCTCGCGGATCGCAACGAGCACGTGCCCGAACGGCGAATCGACGATGCGCACGATCAGCGCACACGCAAGCACGACGACGACCAGCACCACGTAGTACAAAGTCAAATCGGAAGACAGATCGAGCAAGCCGAACAAGCGGCCGCGCGGCACGCCCTGTAAACCGTCCTCGCCCTGCGTAAACGGCGCCTGCAAATACACGAAGTACAGCATCTGCGCGAACGCGAGCGTAACCATGGCGAAATAGATGCCCTGCCGCCGAATCGCGCACCAGCCGATCACGGCGCCGAGCACCATCGCGGCGACAGTCCCGGCCAGCACGCCAGCGGCGGGCGGCCAGCCCAGCCCCTGCATCAAATAGCCGGCCGTATAGCCTGCGGTCGCCAAGAACATCGCATGACCGAACGACAACAGGCCCGTATAGCCGATCAGCAAATTGAATGCCGACGCGAACAGCGCGAAGCACATCACTTTCATCATGAACAGCGGATATACGCCCGCCCATGGCGCCACGGCGAGCGCCACGAGCAGCAGCCCGTAGAACAGCTTCTTGTCCATTACTTTTCCTTGCCGAACAACCCGGCCGGCCGTACGAGCAGCACGATGGCCATGATCACGAACACCACCGTGGCCGACGCCTCGGGATAGAACACGCGTGTGAGCCCTTCGACGAGCCCGAGCATCAGCCCCGTCACAATCGAGCCGAGGATCGAACCCATGCCGCCGATCACGACCACGGCGAACACGGTGATGATCACGGGCTGGCCCATCAGCGGCGAAACCTGTATCACGGGTGCGGCCAGCACGCCCGCGAACGCGGCGAGCGCGACGCCGAAACCGTAGGTCAGCGTGATCATGACGGGCACGTTCACGCCGAACGCCTCGACGAGCTTCGGGTTTTCGGTAGCCGCGCGCAGATAGGCGCCGAGGCGCGTCTTTTCGATCATGAACCAGGTGCCCAGGCAGACCGTCAACGATGCGGCGACGACCCAGACGCGATAGATCGGCAGGACCATGAAACCGAGGTCGGTGCTGCCCGACAACCACCTTGGCACGCCGTACGGCTGTCCCGAGGCGCCGTAGACCGAGCGGAACACGCCCTCGATCAACAGCGTCAGGCCGAACGTCAGCAACAACCCGTACAGATGATCGAGCCGGTACAACTGCCGCAGCATCGCGCGCTCGATCAGCATACCGAAACATCCGACCACGAGCGGCGCGAGCACGAGCATCGCCCAGTACGGCAGGCCGAACGAATCGAGCCCGATCCACGCGAGCATCGCGCCGAGCATGAAGAGCGCTCCGTGCGCGAAGTTGATCACGTTGAGCAAGCCGAAGATGACGGCGAGCCCGAGACTCAGCACCGCATAAAACGAGCCGTTGACGAGACCGAGCATGAGCTGGCTCGCCAACGCGCCGGCCGGTACCCCAAAAATTTCCATAGGCATGCGGACAGTGGGTTCCCGTTTATTTCCAGAGCGCGCAGCGCGACTGCTGCTTGGTCGCGAATGCCTGTTCGCCCGGAATCGTCGCCATCACCTTGTAGTAATCCCACGGCTGCTTCGATTCGGCCGGCGTCTTGACCTGCATCAGATACATGTCGTGGATCATGCTGCCGTCGGCGCGAATGTAGCCCTTCGCATAGAAGTCGTCGACCTTCTGCTGGTGCAACTGCGCCATCACCTTCGCCGAATCGGTCGTGCCGACCGCCTGTACTGCCTTCAGATAGTCGGTCACGGCCGAATAGTCGGCGGCCTGCAGGCTCGACGGCATGCGGTGCGTCTTCGCGAAATAGCGCTGCGCCCATGCGCGCGTGGCGGCGTCGCGGTCCCAATACCAGCTGTCGGTGAGCAGCAAGCCTTGCGTGGTGTCGAGGCCGAGGCTGTGGATATCGTCGATGAACACGAGCAGCGCTGCGAGCTTCATGGTCTTCGTGATGCCGAATTCGTGCGCGGCCTTGATCGAATTGACCGTGTCGCCGCCCGCGTTGGCGAGCCCGAGGATCTGCGCCTTGGACGCCTGCGCCTGGAGCAGGAACGACGAAAAATCGGACGCCGAGAGCGGATGGCGGACTTCGCCTAATACTTGGCCGCCGTTGGCGGTAACGACCTGGGTCGTGTCCTTCTCGAGCGCCTTGCCGAACGCGTAGTCCGCGGTCAGGAAGAACCAGGTCTTGCCGCCCTGCTTCGTCACGGCCGAGCCGGTGCCGTTGGCGAGCGCCATCGTGTCGTACGCGTAGTGGATCGTGTACGGCGTGCACTGTTCGTTGGTCAGCGCGTCGGTGCCGGCGCCGATGTTGATATAGACCTTCTGCTTCGAACCCGCGACCTGGTTCATCGCCAACGCCGTGGCCGAATTCGTGCCGCCCACGAGCAGATCGAGGCCGTTCTGGTCCATCCATTCGCGCGCCTTGGCGGCGGCGATGTCGGCCTTGTTCTGATGGTCCGCGTACATCAGTTCGATCGGCTTGCCCGCCACCTTGCCGCCGAAATCGGCGATCGCCATCTTGATCGCCTCGAGGCCGCCGGGACCGTCGATATCGGCATACAGGCCCGACATGTCGGTGATAAAGCCGATCTTCACGCTATCGGCGGCCTGCGCCGCCGGCAAGACCGTGCCGCACACGGCGCCGAACATGCAGGCGCGCGCCAAATTCCACAGTTTCATCGAAGTCTCCTGAGCTTTTTCGTTGGTTCTATCGGTCGCTTCACTACTGACTGCTGGTATAGCTTGGTGCATCGGCCGCGCGTCATACGCCGAGCCATTCGCGCAGTACCGGGAGTTTCGATTCGAGCTCGGCCGCGCCAAAGCGCTCGACGATGCGGCCGTGCTCCATCACGTAGAACCGGTCGGCAAGCGGCGCGGCGAAGCGGAAATTCTGTTCGACCATGACGATCGTGTAGCCGCGCGCCCTGAGCGCGACGATCATGCGCGCGAGCGCCTGCACGATGACGGGCGCGAGCCCTTCGGAAATCTCGTCGAGCAGCAGCAGGTTCGCGCCCGTGCGCAGAATCCGCGCCACCGCGAGCATCTGCTGCTCGCCGCCCGACAGCCGCGTACCGGGACTCGCGCGGCGGCGCTGCAGCGGCTCGAACATTTCGTAGATTTCGGCGAGCGGCATGGCGTCCGCGGCCGGCCCGACGAGCGGCGGCAGCAGCAGATTCTCCTCGCACGACAACCCCGAAAAAATGCCGCGCTCCTCGGGACAGTAGCCGACGCCGCAATGCGCGATCGCGTGCGTGGACAAACCGATGGTCTCGCGGCCGCCGATGCGGATCGAGCCGCGCCGCCTGCTGGTCAGCCCCATGATGGCGCGCAGAGTGGTCGAACGGCCCGCGCCGTTGCGGCCCAGCAGCGTGACGACTTCGCCGCGCATCACGGTCAGATCGATGCCGTGCAGGATGTGCGATTCGCCGTACCACGCTTCGAGGCCCGCGATTTCGAGCGCAGGCGTACCGTCGTGTTCGGCATGTCCCACCGCGCTTGCTTCCCGAACGCTGTGCTTCATGCGTGCGCCCCCGCCAACGCGGCGTCCTGGCGGCCCATGTAGGCTTCGACCACGAGCGGGTTCTGTGCGATTTCGGCATACGGCCCTTCGGCCAATATCTCGCCGCGCTGCATGACGGTGATGTGATCGGAGATGTCGGCGATCACGTTCATATTGTGTTCGACCATGAGCACGGTGCGCCCGCTCGCCACTTGGCGGATCAGTTCGGTAATCCGCTCGACGTCCTCGTGGCCCATGCCCTGCGTGGGTTCGTCGAGCAGCATCAATTCGGGCTCCATGGCCAGCGTGGTGGCGATTTCGAGTGCGCGCTTGCGGCCGTAGGCGAGTTCGGCGGTCGGCACGCGCGCGAAATCGGTCAGGCCGACCTGGGTCAGCAGATCCATCGCGCGGTCGTCGAGCTGGCGCAGGCTGCGCGCGCCGCGCCAGAAATGCATCTCCGTGCCGAGCGCGCGCTGCAAGCCGATCCGTACGTTTTCGAGCGCGCTCAGATGCGGGAACACGGCGGAAATCTGGAACGAGCGGATCACGCCGCGCCGCGCGATCTGCGACGGCCGCTCGCGCGTGATGTCGATGCCGTTGAACAGAATCGTCCCGGCATCGGGGGTCAGGAATTTAGTGAGCAGGTTGAAGCAGGTCGTCTTGCCCGCGCCGTTCGGCCCGATCAGCGCGTGAATCGAGCCGCGCCGCACGCGCAGATCCACGGCATTGACCGCCGTGAATCCCATGAAGGACTTGGTGAGCCCGCTTGTCTCCAGAATCGTGTCGCCGAGAATCATGTTCTCTTCCGTACGCAGTGAGAAGCGGCACCGGGCCAACATGCCGGTAGCGCGCGGCACGAACCCCGTTCATCAGGGCCGCGCGCTCATGGCGGGTGGCCTGCCCGCCGCAACGCAGACTATGTGGGCCACACCAGTGTCGCATTCAATGCGATGCGCATTCATCGGGATTTGCACTTACGCGCGCGCCTGCGCATCGGTACGGGTATCCGTATCCGCCCGTGCGTTTCCGCCAGGATCGCGCGCGCGGCGCGCGGCCAGAATCAGGTCGCTGGCGCGCTCGGCGATCATCAGCGTCGGAGAATTGGTGTTGCCCGACGTGATGCGCGGCATCACCGACGCATCGATCACGCGCAGCCCGCGCACGCCGCGCACGCGCAGCTGGCTGTCGACCACCGCGTCGCGCTCGTCCGCGCGGCCCATGCGGCACGGGCCGACCGGATGGAAAATCGTCGTGCCGACGCGGCCCGCGGCCTCGGCCAATTCGGCCTCGGTTTGGTACTGCGGTCCCGGCAGAATTTCCTCTGGCCGGTAGCGCGCGAGCGCCGGCGCGGCGGCGATGCGGCGCGTGAGACGCAGCGCGCGCACCGCGATCGTGCGGTCGTGGCCGGTGCTCAAATAGTTCGGTGCGATCGCCGGCGCCGCGAACGGATCGGGCGAAACCGCATGCACACTGCCGCGCGAACTGGGGCGCAACTGGCACACCGACGCGGTAAACGCGTTGAACCGATGCAGCGGCTCGCCGAAGCGCTCGAGCGACAACGGCTGCACGTGATATTCGAGATCGGGCCGCGTGACGTCGGGGTCGCCCGGGTCGGAACGCGCGAACGCGCCCAATTGCGACGGCGCCATCGACATCGGCCCGCTGCGCGTCAGCGCGTACTGCGCGCCGATCGCAAGCTTGCCCCACCAGTGCGCGGCCAGCGTGTTCAGCGTACGCGCGCCGCTCACGCGAAACGCCATGCGCAACTGCAAGTGATCCTGAAGATTTTCGCCGACACCAGGCAGCTCGCTGCGTACGCCGATGCCGAGCGCGGCCAGCCGCGCGGCCGCACCGATCCCCGACAGTTCGAGCAGATGCGGCGAACCGACGGCGCCTGCGGCGAGCAGCACCTCGCCGTGCGCACGCACTTGGTGCAGCGCGCCGTCGTCGGTACGGTATTCGACGCCGCTGCAGCGCTGCTCGCCGTCGAACAGCAAGCGCGTGGCCTGCGCGCCCGTCACGATGCGCAGATTGGCGCGCTCGCGCGCGGGACGCAGATAAGCCTTCGACGCATTCCAGCGCACGCCGCGCCGCTGATTGACCTCGAAATATCCGACGCCCGTGTTGTCCCCGCCGTTGAAATCGCCGGTCGCGGGAATCCCGACCTGCTGCGCCGCCTCGGCGAACGTTTCCAGGATCGGCCAGCGCAGCCGCTGCCGCTCGACGCGCCACGGACCGCCCGCGCCGTGCAGCGTGCTCGCGCCGCCGTGATGGTCCTCGCTGCGCTTGAAAATAGGCAGCACCGCATCCCAGCTCCAGTCCGCATCGCCGGTCAGGCGCGCCCACTCGTCGTAGTCCTCTCGCTGACCGCGCATATAGATCATGCCGTTGATCGACGACGAACCGCCGAGCACGCGCCCGCGCGGATAGGCGAGCGAGCGGCCGCTCAGCCGCGCCTCGGGTTCGGTCTGGAAGCGCCAGTCCGTGCGCGGGTTGCCGATGCAATAGAGATAGCCGACCGGGATGTGAATCCACGGATAGGTATCGCGGCCGCCCGCTTCGAGCAGCAGTACCGAAATCGCGGGATCGGCGGACAGCCGATTGGCCAATACGCAGCCGGCCGTACCGGCGCCGACGATCACATAGTCGAAGGAGGTCTCGAGCGGCGTCGGACGCGGGCGAGCGGCGGTCATGCGGGTCTGTCTCCGGTTTATCTGCGGGCACGCTGCGTGCGCCCTGTCTTGGAGCTGATAATAGCGTCTAGCGCCGCGTCATGCTGCCGTCACACGCAGTTGGTTGGATGGACGGCTTGCGAGGGCCGGCTCGCGTCGGCACCGGGCGGGCGAATCCATGCGCCGCCCGGACCGCGCGCCCGGCGCAGCGCCGTTTGGCCGCATCGGGCCGGCGGCGGCCGACGCCACAATACGGCAGGAATGACACGTTCCCTGTTCCGACCATCGTTCGCGGGGCCGGCCAGCCGCACCGCGTTCCTTGCAAATACATCGAATATTCGCGGTGC
>CAUPOD010000120.1:0-7132 GCA_963512745.1 uncultured Burkholderia sp.
GGCGCAGCTCGTGTCGTTCTCGACCGACGTCTATCAAGGTCAGATCGACACGCGCGGCGGCACCATCGAGAAGCTCGAGCTCAAGAAGTATCCGGGCAAGGAGCCGGGCAGCTTCGTGACGCTGTTCGATCACACTGCCAGCCATACCTATCTGGCGCGCAGCGGCCTGCTCGGCGGCGATTTCGCGAACCACAACGACGTCTATACGCTGCAGCCGGGCGCAACCAACCTGGCCGACGGCCAGAACGCGCTGACCGTGACGCTCGAAGCGCCGGTCAAGGGCGGCGCCAAGGTCGTCAAGACCTACACGTTCACGCGCGGCAGCTACGTGGTCGACGTCAACACGCACATCGAGAATGTCGGCAGCGCGCCGATCTCGCCGACCGTGTACATGGAAATCGTGCGCGACAGCACTCCGGTCGAAACGCCGATGTTCTCGCACACGTTCATCGGGCCGGCCGTCTATACGAACCAGAAGCACTTCCAGACCGTCGATTTCAGCGACATCGACAAGAACAAGGCGGATTACGTCAGTTCGGCCGATAACGGCTGGATCGCGATGCTGCAGCACTACTTCGCCACGGCGTGGATTCCGAAGCAAGGCGCGCAGCGCGAGGTCTACATCGAGAAGGTCGATCCGACGCTGTACCGCGTGGGCGTCAAGGAGCCGGTCGCCGCGATCGCGCCGGGCCAGTCGGCCGACGTGCCCGCGCGCCTGTTCGCCGGTCCGGAAAACGAGCGCGTGCTCGAAGGCATCGCGCCGGGCCTCGACCTCGTGAAGGACTACGGCCGCGTGGCGATCGCCGCGAAGCCGCTGTTCTGGCTGCTCGACAAGATCCACGACTACGTCGGCAACTGGGGCTGGGCGATCGTGCTGCTCACGCTGCTGATCAAGGCCGTGTTCTTCCCGCTGTCGGCCGCGAGCTACAAGTCGATGGCGCGCATGAAGGAAGTCACGCCGCGCATGCAGGCGCTGCGCGAACGCTTCAAGAACGATCCGCAGAAGATGAACGCGGCGATGATGGAGCTGTACAAGACCGAGAAGGTCAACCCGTTCGGCGGCTGCCTGCCGGTGCTGATCCAGATCCCGGTGTTCATCTCGCTGTACTGGGTGCTGCTCGCGTCGGTCGAAATGCGCGGCGCGCCGTGGGTGCTGTGGATTCACGATCTGTCGGCGCCCGACACGCTGTTCGGCACCCTGCCGTTCATCAACATGCCGATCGGCCTGCTGCCGATCCTGATGGCGATCTCGATGTTCGTGCAGACCAAGCTGAACCCGACGCCGCCGGACCCGATGCAGGCGCGCATGATGATGATCATGCCGCTCGCGTTCTCGGCGATGTTCTTCTTCTTCCCGTCGGGCCTCGTGCTCTACTACGTGGTCAATAACGTGCTGTCGATCGCGCAGCAGTATTACATCACGCGCATGATGAGCAAGAGCAAGAAGCCGGCCGCGGAATAAGCCGTTCCGTTCCGATACGAAAAAGCCGCGCGGTTCGTGACCGCGCGGCTTTTTTATTTCCGGCGAATGGTTGTCGGGCGTGGCTTAGCGGGCCGCCGCGCTGCGGCCGTAGAACTGCTCGATCAGTTCCTCGAGCAGATAGCGGTGATGCGGCGACAGCGCCTCGATCTTCGCGGCCAGTTCGATCGCTTCCTGGGTGGGCGGATACCGGTCGCTCTGCGTAAGCGGCTGCGGCGTGGCGTTCGCGCTCGGCGGCGGCCCGTAGTGCAGCCAGTGCAGATCGACTTGCAGCCACTCGGCGAGCGTCGCGAGCTTGTCGGCGGTCGGGATCGTGCGGCCCGTGAGCCACTTGTGCGCGGTTTGCGGCGAAACCGGTTGTTCGCCGTGATGACGCAGATTGAAGTGCAGCGCTAGCTCCGTCGCTCCGGTGACTTTCTCGGGGCGTCGGCGCAAGGCAAATTGAAGGCGTTCCGAGAACGCGGCTTTTTCCGCAGGTGTCGGCATGGCCGGATTGTGCAATTCGCCGGTACCGAACCAGACAACCAATGGAGATAATTATATCCTTAATGGGATAGATGAGTTTGAAGGGCGTTTCGGCCGTGTGTATTTCGCGGCAGATTGGCGCGGTTAAGGTTCGCAAATGCGCGCCCGTATTGGGGCGCGGGCAAGTCCCGGCCGCCGCCGGGCTACAATGCGGGCGTTCCGCCGGTACGTTGCGTCGCTGTCGCAATTTGTCGCGCCCCTTGTTTATTTTTGCGATTTGTCTTTGCCCATGCCTGCTACCGATTCCGATCCGATCGTCGCCATTGCCACCGCGTCCGGCCGCGGCGGGATCGGGGTGGTGAGCATGTCGTTCGGGCGCGGCGGCGAGGCGGCCGCGCTGCCCGTGATGGAGGCGTTGTGGGGCGAGCGGCTGCGGCCGCGCCATGCGCACTACGTGCCGTTCCTCGACGGGCACGGCGAGGCGCTCGACCGCGGCATCGCGCTGTATTTTCCCGCGCCGCATTCGTATACGGGCGAGCACGTGCTCGAACTGCAGGGGCACGGCGGCCCGATCGTGATGCAACTGCTGCTGCAGCGCTGCCTCGAAGCCGGGCACGCGAACGGCATGCGGCTGGCCGAGCCGGGCGAATTCACGCGCCGCGCGTTCCTGAACGACAAGCTCGATCTGGCGCAGGCCGAGGCCGTCGCCGATCTGATCGAGGCGAGCACCGAGGCGGCCGCGCGCTCGGCCGGGCGCTCGCTCGACGGCGCGTTTTCGCGCGAGATCCATGCGCTCGTGGACGAGGTCGTGACGCTGCGCATGCTCGTCGAGGCGACGCTCGATTTCCCCGAGGAGGAGATCGATTTTCTGGAGGCCGCCGACGCGCTCGGCAAGCTCGCACGCATCCGTGCGCGGCTCGACGGCGTGCTCGCCGACGCGCGCCAGGGCGCGCTGCTGCGCGAGGGTTTGGCCGTGGTGCTGGCGGGGCAGCCGAACGTCGGCAAATCGTCGCTGCTCAACGCGCTGGCCGGCGCCGAGCTCGCGATCGTCACGCCGATCGCCGGCACCACGCGCGACAAGGTCGCGCAGACGATTCAGATCGAAGGCATCCCGCTGCACATCATCGATACGGCCGGGTTGCGCGAGACCGAGGACGAGGTCGAGAAGATCGGCATCGAACGGACCTGGGGCGAGATCGAGCGCGCCGACGTGGTGTTGCATCTGCTCGATGCGCGCGAATACGACGCGCAGGGGTTGAGCGGCGACGATACGGGGATCGCGGCGCGGTTTCCGGACGGCGTGCCCGTCGTGCGCGTGTTGAACAAGACCGACTTGACGGGGCAGGCCGCGCATCTCGAACGCGCGGCAGAGGTGCACGGCGGCGCGCGCGAAGGCGCGGGCGCGGACGGTATTGCCACGCATGGCGAGGTGCGGTTGTCGGCCAAACGCGGCGAGGGCATCGACTTGCTGCGCGCGGAACTGCTGCGCATTGCGGGCTGGCAGGCGGGCGCGCAGAGCGTGTACCTCGCGCGCGAGCGGCATCTGGTGGCGCTGCGCGCGGCGGCGCGGCATCTCGCGCGCGCGGCCGAGCATGCGCAGCAGAACGCGCAGGCGCTGGATTTGTTCGCCGAGGAACTGCGGCTCGCGCAGGAGCAGTTGAATTCGATTACGGGTGAATTTACGGCGGACGATTTGTTGGGGGTGATTTTTAGTCGGTTTTGTATCGGGAAATGAGCGGCGCGCCACCGCGCACACCCCAACGCCACGCCGCGCATCGGCATGCGCCGCGCCCGATCTGACGGTCTCTGACGAAATCGGGCCAGCACCGTTCTCGCGCCGTGCTTTGCCCGCTATGATGGGAGCGAGACCACACGCTAAATAGATCCATTTTCCCTACCAATGCCTGGCTTCGACCTGCGCACCATCATCATGATGTCGTCCATCATGCTCGGCTTGATGGGCGTCGTCATGTCTTCGCTCGCGCGCAGCTTTCCGCATAACATTCACGGCGTCGATACCTGGGTCGGCGGCGCGTTCGTGCTGTCGGGGTCGGCCATCCTGGTTGCGTTGCGCGGCATGATGCCGGACGTGCTGTCGATCGTCGTGGCCAACTGCGGCATCGTCGCCGGCAACGGTCTCTGGCTGATCGGCACGCAGCGTTTCTTCGCGCGCCGGACGTCGGGGCGCCTGGTGGTACTGATGGTGGCGCTGAGCGCGCCGGTACTGAGCTGGCTGACCTGGCAGTACGACTCGGTGGGCGGCCGCACGATCTGCGTGACCGCCGCGCTCGTGGTGTTGTACGGCGCCCAGACCGCCGTCATGCTGGGCAGCGGATGGCGTCATCGCGGCGCGCGCTTGCTCACGGCGATGTTCGCGATGATGGCGGGCGCGTCCGTCGTGCGCCTCGTTTCGATCCTCTCGTACGACGCGGCGCCCGTCGGGGTTTTCTCGACCAGCTTGCTCCAGGTGTTCTACGTCACCGTCAACACGCTGCTCTCGCTGACGGCCTCGGTGGGCTTCCTGCTGCTCGCCATGCATCGGTGGCGCGCGCAACTGGAACAGCAGTCGCGCATCGATCCGCTGACGGGGCTGTTGAACCGCCGCGCGTTCCTGAATCTGACCGAACCCGGACGCGCGGCGGCACAGCACGACGACGGCCCGCTATCGCTGCTGCTGATCGACCTCGATCACTTCAAGGCGGTCAACGATACGTGGGGCCATGTAACGGGCGACGAGATCCTCCGGGATTTCTCGACGCGCGTCGCCGCCATGCTGCCCGACCGGTATCCGTTCGCACGGTGGGGCGGCGAGGAATTCGTCGTGCTGCTGCCGGGCATGCACGTGCAGGAGGCGGTGGAGCTGGCCGAGGCGATCCGCGCGCGGATCGCGTTCGAAGCGGAGCCGTCGCTGCCGGCCTATACGTGCAGCATCGGCGTCGCGTGCCGCACGGCCACATGCGTGGCGATCGAGCAGATCATCCGCGACGGCGACGACGCGCTGTATCGCGCGAAGCGCGGCGGCAGAGATCGCGTGGAGGCGCCGCCCTGGGTATCGTCCGCGAAGACGCCCCTTTGTGAGCAATGAGGGGCTTCCGGCATAAGGGGAGCGGTGTAGGGGCGCCCGGCATCGAGGCGCTGCATAAGGGGGCGCCACTCGTTTACCGCCTGCGACTGCTTCCTCAACAAGGGCGCCGCACGTCAACGACAGGCGATCTGCGAGGCCCGTAGGCGATCGTTATGCGTTACGCGCGCGGGCTGCCATGCAGTCGCGGCGTGCCCATCTTGAACCACGCCCTCGCGATTTTGCCGTCGGCCACCTCGTACATCGCGAGCACTTCCACGTCGCCGGGGCCCTCCGCAAACATGCGCGTGACCTGTTCTTGATCGACCACGAGGTTGCCGGCCACTGCGCGATGAATCAATCGTCCGAACAAATTGGGCTCCTCGAAGCGCGTGACGTGACGCGCCCGGATCTGCTCGACCCCGCGCGCAAGCAAACGCGACGGGAATTCGTAGTATTCGCAGTCGTCCGCCCACCATTGCATGAACGCGTCGATGTCGCGCGCGTTATAGGCTTCGAGCTGTTGCTGTACGGGAAATTCGACGGATTTGGAGGTTGGCGTCTGGGTAGGCATGGGCGCAGTTGGCAACTGGGAGTGGGAAACCGTGCGCCATACTCTATCCGACTCGGCCGACGGGCGTCTCGCGCGCCGCAGTAAGAACCCCGCCGGCCAGTAAGGACGGCGGGGCGTTCGAATGCGTCGGACCCAACTGCCGCGAGGCACGGATGCGCCGCGAAGGATCGAGGACTGACCTAAGCCGGCAGTCGAATAAAAACTTCCGGCATGTTTATTACCGGAAGAAGCAAGCCAAGGGCTGCTCAACCCGAGCCGGCGTGCGGGCGCACGCGGCCCCTCCTTTCCGTGCCAGCGCTCAATGCTCGTGGCCCGCGTCGCGCGGGTGCCGCTGGCGGTGCTCCTCCCAGAGTTCGTCCGTAAACATCACTGCCACGATGAGCAGCGGTATGGCGAGGAAAATGCCCAGTATCACTTGCTCGATCACGATAGCCTCCATGCGGTGGCGTGACGGATAATTAATTTTAGGCGCTTCGCGCGCGAATGCACGACGATTTAATTGCCCAAAAGGGGGTGAAGCGAAAACCCCTAGATGCGGCGCGTCAAACAATACATGAGGCATAGGCTAAACGGGCTCGCATTATGAGGCGATATTTCCTATTGCAATCAAATCCTTACTGCATGGGCTTCGGGGGAGATTCGTATTTCGTCATTTAAAACCGGAAAAACGCGCCGGAATCCAAAAATCAAGGTAATCCCTTATCTCCCTAATTGCGAGGTTTTTGCGGTTGCACAATAAATGTTCTTGCCAATGCCGGCTCAGCTTCTAGTATGGAAATAACGGGCGAAAACCAGCCTGTAATTGTCTGGCCGATAACGGTCCGGCAATTGTGCAGATAGGAGACGGCAGATGATTAGAACCGGCATTTTGCTTGTCGCGATGGGCGGCGTATCCGCGTGGGGCGCCATGCATGAACACGGTGTGGTCAAACCGCAGCAGCAGATCAAGGTCACGCAGAATGCGTGGGGCTGTCTGTCCAAGAGCGGTCTCGACGCGGCGCTGAGCCAGGAGCGCGCGGGCCAGCCGCCGGCCAAGCAGCAGGCATTCGGCAACGGGCAATGCGTGTCGGTGCCGGCCGGCCAGCCGTTCCGCGTGGTCAGCGTCGAGCGCCGCGACGTGGAATTCGTGAACGCGGCCAATACCGACCGGCAAGGGCTCTGGATCGATTCGCGCTTCATCGCCAAGTAAGCGCCCGAGGATTGGACTGGATGGCTCGCCGCGGCGGGCCATTTTCGTTGGCGTCGCCGGGTGCGATGCGGTTTCGGACCGGCGCGCGCCGCGCATGCCGCGCGCATTGGTATCATCACGGCCCACTCCACTCATCCACATGGGCCTGCCCGCATGGCGCTCAAATCGACGATCTACAAGGCGGAACTGCAAATCGCCGACATGGACCGGCACTACTACGCCGATCACGCGCTGACGGTCGCGCGTCACCCGTCCGAAACCGACGAACGCATGATGGTGCGCATCGTCGCGTTCGCGCTGTTCGCGCAGGAGCGGCTCGAATTCTGCAAGGGCATTTCCGACACCGACGAACCCGATCTCTGG
>CAUPOD010000121.1:0-7126 GCA_963512745.1 uncultured Burkholderia sp.
CGGCTGCGTTGCGCACCGCAGCTGCCGCCGCAGCTGCGCCGGCGGCGCTGCTCGCGGCCGTCTGCGTATCGGGCACGTTGGGCACGATGCCCGGCGTGTCCTGGCCGAGCGCGACCATCAGGCGCTTCAAGTATTCGGTTTCGAGCACGGGGTCGTTCGGCTTCGGCGCCCAGTTGCTGGTTTCCTTGTCGGTGCCGTTCAGCACTTCGCGCATGCCCTTCTGGCTGATGAACACATACGTGCCGCCATTCGGCGCCGCGTCGAGACGCGTGCGGAACTTGTTGCGCTCGGCCGCCGTGTAGCCGTTGCCCGTGGCCTTGGTGAGCATGCTGCGCACGATGTCGTCGTTGACGGCCAGGCGCGTTTCGTTCCAATCGGTTTCCATCACGCCCTTGCTGCGCGAGTCGAGCACGAGCAGGAAGCCCTGCGACTGCCAGAAGCGGCGCACGGCCGGCCAGACCTGCTCGGGCGTCTTGCCGTCGACCACGAGCCAGCTTTCGGTGCCGTCGCGTTGAATATGCATGCCGGCCGGCGTGAGCGCCACGGCATCCGGGGTCGGGGCGGCTTTTTGCGCCTGCTGCAGGCCCGTTAGCGAGGCGGCGCCCGTCTCGGGCGGCAGCGAGCGCTGATCGGACGCTTCGTTCATCAAATCGGGGGGCACCGCGAGCGAGGTCGTCTTGACCCGAGAGTCGCTCTTGTAGTCGACTTTCGTGGGCGACGACGTGCTACAGCCGGTCACCAGGGCGCCAGTGGCGACAAGCACAGCAAACCGCTTGGCAAAACGAAGCTCAGTCATTTATCCCAATCCTTCCACACATGGCCGCGCGGAAATCTCCGCGGATGAACCCTCAATTCTACCGGGGTCGCGGCGCGCTTTGCAAAAACCGCGTTTTAACCTCTCGGCGCGCCGTAAAACAGGCATCCCATCGTGGCCATTACACCAGCAATGTTCTTGTGTTTCACACGCTCACGTCACGGGTTCGCTCTCACGTGCGGCATCGATACGCGGGCGGACAACGAGCTCGGCAATGTGGCCGTGCCGACGGCGGGCGGCGGTTGTTATATCACTAGCGTGCTGAACGGCACGTGGCCGTTGCGCTCTTCTACGAGCGCAATGTTTATACAGCAATCGAGGTACGTCAGACGCTCGGGAGGAGCCGAACCGTATTATGCGTTCTAGGGGCTTGGTCTGACGAAGAGGGTCTGATATACTCACGTTCTTTCGGGGCGTAGCGCAGCCTGGTAGCGTACCTGCATGGGGTGCAGGTGGTCGGAGGTTCAAATCCTCTCGCCCCGACCAGGAAAATGAAGGGCTCGCAGATCTAACGGTCTGCGAGCCCTTTTCCTTTTCTAGCCTCCGTATTCGATGCAGAACGCATACCCGGAAAACCCCCTCCACCTAGACAGCATCGGATTGGGTTCGATTAAGACAAATCCATAACCAATTTGATATCCCCGTCTTCCAACACCCCATCCTCGCGAAACCCCAATTTTCGATAAAGACGCCCGGCGGCTTCGTTCGAAGGCTTGTACATCGTCTGGACAACTTCCCCGCCCGTAGCCCGAATTTCGGCGATCGCAAGCGTCATCGCTTCGCGCCCGATACCCTTTCCTTGATAGGGTTCTGCCAACATCATCCGGAAAATCCAAAAAGCGCGCCGTGCGTCGGCGGGTTCGTCGTCTTCGCAATACATCAGAAATCCCACCACCTCGTCATCGAAACAAATCACACGCGGGCAATAATGTGTCTCGACCTTCGATTGGGCAATGGAAAACACGTTGGGCGCAACAAACCCCTTTTGCGCCTCGGGCAATTCGAGCTTCGCGCAGGCGAGCCAGTTTTTCTTGTCGAGCGCGCGTAATGCGATTCGATTTTGATTCATGGAAAAAAGCCGGAGATTGAGGCCAGCCGAGCATACACCCGCCGCAAAAAGAGATCAGGCGGCCCACTCCTGTCCCAACTACCCGATAATCATCCCAATCCAATCCTCGGGATGAAGATGAGCACACCGTCCTACGCCAACGGCTCCTCCGCCACCGCACTTCTCGACGAGACCCTCGGCGCGAACCTCGACCGAGCCATCGCCACGCACCCCGATCGCGAAGCGCTCGTCGAAGTGTTCGCCGGGCGCCGCTGGACCTACCGGCAATTCGGTCGAGACGTGGATACGCTTGCGCTCGGACTGCTTTCCGCGGGCATCGCCAAAGGCGACAGAGTCGGCATCTGGTCGCCCAACTGCGCCGAGTGGATCCTCGTGCAATACGCGACCGCGAAGATCGGCGCCATTCTCGTCAACATCAATCCGGCCTACCGCACGCACGAGCTCGAATTCGTTCTCAACCAGGCCGGCGTCCGCATGCTGATCGCGGCCAGCGCGTTCAAGACGTCCGATTACGCGGCGATGATCGCCGCAGTGCGTCCGCGCTGCGCCGCATTGGAGCAAGTCGCGATCCTAGGCAGCGACGCATGGCATGCGCTGCGAGCGGCCGCTACCGCCGTCGAGCCGGCACGACTGGCCGCGGCGAGCGCTTCGCTTACTCCTGACGACCCCATCAACATTCAATACACGTCCGGCACCACGGGCTTTCCCAAAGGCGCGACGCTCAGCCATCGCAACATCTTGAACAACGCGTTTTTCGTCGGGGAGTTGTGCGGCTATACATCCGAGGATCGTGTCTGCATTCCGGTGCCGTTCTATCACTGCTTCGGCATGGTCATGGGCAACCTCGGCGCGACCACGCATGGCGCAACCATGGTGATCCCGGCGCCCGCGTTCGATCCGGCCGCCACGCTCGCGGCTGTTGCCCAGGAGCGATGCACGTCGCTGTACGGCGTGCCTACCATGTTTATCGCCGAGTTGGCCGAGCCGGGTTTCGACGCATACGATCTTTCGAGCCTGCGCACGGGCATCATGGCGGGTTCGCCGTGCCCCGCCGAAATCATGAAGCAGGTCATCGACCGCATGGGCATGACGGGGGTGACCATCTGCTACGGCATGACGGAGACGTCGCCGGTTTCCACGCAGACGCGCGCCGACGATTCGCTCGAGCGGCGTGTCTCGACGGTGGGCCGCGTGCATCCGCACGTCGAGATCAAGATCGCCGATCCGGAAAATGGAGAAACGGTGCCGCGCGGCATCTTGGGCGAACTTTGCACGCGCGGCTATTCGGTCATGCTCGGCTATTGGCGCGAGCCGGAACTGACGGCCGAAGCCATCGACGCGGACGGCTGGATGCACACCGGCGACCTCGCCGTGATGGATGACGCGGGGTACGTCAAGATCGCCGGACGGATCAAGGACATGGTGATCCGCGGCGGCGAGAACATCTATCCGCGCGAGATCGAGGAGTTCCTGCTCGGGCATCCCGACGTGCTCGACGCGCAAGTCATCGGCGTGCCCGACGAAAAATACGGCGAGGAACTCGCGGCCTGGATCCGCATGAAACCGGGCACGGTGCCGCTGACCGCCGAGGCCGTGCGCGCCTTCGCGAACGGCAAGCTCGCACGCTTCAAGATACCGAAGTACGTGTACGTGACGGATACGTATCCGATGACCGTGACGGGCAAGATCCGCAAGGTCGAGATGCGCGAGCGCTCGATAGCGCTACTCGGGCTTCAAGCCGCAGCCCGCAATGCGTGAGGAGCGATAGGCCGCGTCATCCGGCTCCGCCTTCCGCCCCTTGCGTACACTCCCCCATCGACGGATCGGCCTTGCAGCGAATCTGCTTCAACAGATGCTGCATGTCGTGGTCGTACCAGTTGTTGTCCCATAGCTGCTCGCGCACCCGGAGCATCATCCCGCTATAGATCTTCGCCTGCGCCGGATCGGTATGCACCCAATATTCCGGGGCGATCGCGCTGTCTGCGGCCTCGATGCGGCCGAGCATGATCGGCCACATGCTGTCCGCCACCCAGGTCCGCGAACGCTGGCCGAAGCCGGGCGGAAACTTGCCGCTGTGGATATCGACTTGCAGCGACAGCATCGCGAAGACGTAGTCCGACACGCCGCCCGCCTTGCCGAGCCCCTTGTACAGTTCGAGCGCTTCGTAACCGATCGCGGGCGCATACGTGTATTCGATGGTGCCGTTGTTGAACTGCGGTCCGAACGCGGCGACCGTGCCCGGGATCGGCGCGGCGCCCGCGGTGTCGGCCAGCGAGACGGCCTGCTTGTCGAACGCAAGCACGCCGATCTTCTTGCCCGCCGCTTTGTCGAGGCTGGCCAGATTCGCCTTGTGGCGCGCGAATAAATACACCTTGCCGCCCGGCGCGACGCCCGCCACTTCGTAATCGCCGGCGCGCATGTACTTCGCGGCCTTCGGGCTCGAAATGGCTTCGATCGCGCTGTGCTCCTCGGGATAGGTCTGCAAACCGCCGACCATGTCCAGGCTGCCCGCGAATTTCACGAACTCCATGTTGTGCACGCCCGTGATGACGATCGCATCGCACCGGCCGCTCTTGAAATCCGAAACGACGAGATCTTCTTGCGTATACGGATGCGGCACGAACTTGACGCCCCAATCGAGCGCCTGCGCGACGTATGCCTGGAAAGCCTGGTAAATCACGCCGTTCTGCGCGAGCGCATCGTAGATGCACAAGTTCCGCTTCACGGGCTCGGCGAAGGCGTGCGAACTGCAGCACAAAGCGGCGGCGGCCACCCATTTCAACCCCGCCCCGCGGTACGTGTTCCGGAGATTCATGGCTGCGCTCCCTGTTCTTTTATATGCAGCGTTTTTTTATATCCGCACCTACCGATACTAAGTTGCGGCCCGCTCAGGTTAACGGCATGCGGGCGAATGCGCTAGTGCCCCCGCACGCCGACGGTCATGCCGGGCGTGCCAGAAGAGGTGTCATGCGGGGCCATTCGCGGGAAAGCCGGCCGCCGGAACGGCCGGGATGCGCGTCAGCAGGAAGCGCTCAGCCCCGGAATCGGCGCTGCGAAGCGAAACGTGGGCGGTCGTGCCGGCCAGCGTGCCGGCCGCGCTCAGCCGACCGGGTGACGGAAGACCTTGCCCTTCAGGCCCGTCACGACGTTGTCGACCGCGAACGGCGTCTGCTCCTGCGCTTCGAGCACGGTTGCGACGCGGCCCGGCGCGAGTTGGCTCGAAATCGACTCGACAAACGCGTTGTCGAGCAGATCGGACGGGGTGCTGTGCGAAAGCGTTTCGGACGCCTCGCCGAGCATGCCCAGCAGGCTGTGCGTGATCGCGCCGACGATGCTCGCGTCGAACGAGGCGGCGCCTGTCGACTCCACGGTCAGCTTGCCGTCGGCGCCCTTTTGCACCACCACGCTGCTTTCGATATCGAACCCTTCGTCCTTTTCGGAGATCGCCTCGAAATCGTGATAAGCCCGGCGAGCCACGTCGATCGAGTCGAAAACCACGACTATCAGTTGTTGTGCCATTCGTGAGCCTCGTACGTTGAGTAAATCCGGGAACCCCGGAGTGCGATTTTCATCCTAGCACAGGGCCGCGACGGAGTTACCATTGGTCCGCTACCCTTTCCCAACCGAGCCTATGCAGAAGATGCTGCTTCGTCCGCTCGCCGCGCGGCTGTTGTTCGTTATGTGTGTGTTGTGGTGCGCGATCTGGTACGCCGCGCCGGGTGCGTATGCCGCGTCCAAGGGCGTCCATGCGCCGGCCGCCTCGGCGGCAAATGCGCCTGCGGCGGCATCGGCGGCCGTGCCCGCGAGTTCCTCGTCAGCAGAACCCGCTGCGCCGGCGATCTCCGTGCCCGACGCGCTCGCCCGGTTGCAAAAGCTGCAAACGGAACAGGATCAAATCAAGCAGCAAACCTCGACGGCCGCGCACGCGAAACAGCTCGACGAACTCGGCGAACAGGCGCAGATTCTCGCCACCGAAATCGGCCAGCTCATCGCCGAACTGCAGCCGCAGCGCGCGCAACTGCAGGCGCAGCTCGACGTGCTGGGACCGCCTCCATCGCCGAATGTGCCGCCCGATACGCCGGCCGTCGCCGAGCAACGCGCGACGCTCGACGTGAGCCGCGCGCAGCTCGATGCCGCCCTCGCCCAAGCGTCCGACGAACAGGCGAACGTGAAGAACCTGATCGGCGAGTTCGCGAAGCTGCGGCGCAACCTGCTCTACAACCAGCTTGCGCTGCGTTCGGGCAGCATTCTCGGCACGGACTTCTGGATGCCGCTCTACCGGCCGCCTGCGGACGACGCGCAGCGGTTCCATACGTTCTGCGCGGCGCTGCACGACGTGGTCGCGGCCGCGTGGCAGCCCGGCCAGCGCGCCGTCACGCTGCTGCTGTGCGGGCTCGCGCTCGCCGCATGGCTGCCGGGGCGCCGCTATCTCGAGCGCGGCTTCGCATGGTATTGCCTCACGCAACTGCCCGACACGCCGTTGCGGCGCAGCGCGCTGGCGCTGATGACGGTGCTCGCGACGCTGCTGGCCACGGCGGTGGCCGCGCAGCTCGTGTTCGTCGCATTCACGCGCGGCGCGCCGCTGCCCCTGCCGCTGCAAGATCTCGCGAGCAGCCTGGTCAAGGTCGCGATCACGTGCGCGATGATCTCGGGCTTGAGCCGCGCATGGCTGTGCACGGCCTACCCGGCGGCGCGGCTGCCCGAACTGCCCGACGCGCTCGCGCATGCGATGCGTCCGTTCGCGCCGATTCTCGCGGGCCTGCTGTTCGTGGCCGCGACGCTCGAACAGCTGAACCGCACGGCCGACATGAGCCTGCCGACGACGCTGCTCGGGCGCGGCATCGTCTCCGTGGTCGTGGCGCTCACGGTCGGCGCGGCGCTCGTGCATTCGAACCGCGTGCGCGCGGCCTTGGCCGCAGCCGATCGGTTCGAGGCGCGCACGGCGGTGGCAGGGTTCGTCACCGCGTGTGTTTCGCTCGCGGTGATGGGGGCGCTCGCCGCATTGCTGGTCGGCTACATTACGGTCGCGCGCTTCATCACGTACGAACTCGTGTGGTTCGAGATCGTGCTGGTCAGCCTGTACATCCTGTCGCGCCTGGTGCGCGACGTCTGCACGACCGCGTTTTCGGCGAAACGGCCGAGCGGGCAGCTGATCAAGGATCTGTTCAACGCGGACGACGCGCATCTCCCGCAAGCATCGACGCTTCTGTCCGGGATCGGCACGGCCGTGCTGCTCGCGATCG
>CAUPOD010000122.1:0-7106 GCA_963512745.1 uncultured Burkholderia sp.
ACTCCCCGGAGGCGTTCCCGCCGGAGGGGAGTACCCCTACCCTGTCCTCCCAAGCTTGAACCGGCCACCGGTTTAAAAAGAAGCCAAGCGCCCCCCACAAACGCCCAAAAGCAAGAAAACAAAACCCAAAGCCGCGCGCCAGCGCGGCGTCCAAACTTGTATAAATCGGACGCCAGTGGCGGAAAAAGAAAAGAACGCGTCCGAATTCAAAAATTGGCCGATCAGGCGAGGGAGAAGAATAGAGCCATCGAATCGATGGACCCCTACCCGGACACCCACTCAGCCATGTCGACCGACCAGTCCTCCTTCTTCAAGCAGTCCCTCGGCGAGCGCGATGCGCCGATCCGCAGCGCGGTGCTCAAGGAACTCGAGCGCCAGCAATCGCAAGTCGAATTGATCGCCTCGGAAAACATCGTTTCGCGCGCCGTGCTCGAAGCGCAAGGCTCGGTGCTGACCAACAAGTACGCCGAAGGCTATCCGGGCAAGCGCTACTACGGCGGCTGCGAGTACGTGGACGAAATCGAGTCCCTCGCGATCGACCGCGTCAAGCAACTGTTCGGCGCGAACTTCGCGAACGTGCAGCCGCACTCGGGCGCGCAAGCGAACGGCGCGGTCATGCTCGCCCTGACCCAACCCGGCGATACCGTGCTCGGCATGTCGCTCGACGCAGGCGGCCACCTGACCCACGGCGCGAAACCGGCCCTGTCGGGCAAATGGTTCAACGCCGTGCAGTACGGGGTCGACCGCGACACGCTGCTCATCGACTACGACCAAGTCGAGGAACTCGCCAAGACGCATCGCCCGTCGCTGATCATCGCGGGCTTCTCGGCGTATCCGCGCGCACTCGATTTCGCACGCTTTCGCGCGATCGCCGACAGCGTCGGCGCGAAACTCATGGTCGACATGGCCCACATCGCGGGCATCGTCGCAGCCGGCCGCCACGCGAACCCCGTCGAAGACGCGCACGTCGTGACCTCGACCACGCACAAGAGCCTGCGCGGCCCGCGCGGCGGCTTCGTGCTGACCAACGACGAAGACATCGCCAAGAAGATCAACTCCGCCGTGTTCCCCGGCCTGCAGGGCGGCCCGCTCATGCATGTGATCGCGGGCAAGGCCGTCGCGTTCGGCGAGGCGCTCGGCGCCGAGTTCAAGCCGTACATCGATCGCGTGCTCGCCAATGCGCAAGCGCTCGGCGAAGTGCTCAAGGCCGGCGGCGTCGATCTCGTCACGGGCGGCACCGACAACCACCTGCTGCTCGTCGATCTGCGCCCGAAGGGCCTGAAGGGCGCGCAGGTCGAACAGGCGCTCGAACGCGCGGGCATCACGTGCAACAAGAACGGCATCCCGTTCGATACCGAGAAGCCCACGGTCACCTCGGGCATCCGCCTCGGCACGCCCGCGGGCACGACGCGCGGCTTCGGCGTGGCGGAGTTCCGCGAGATCGGCCGCCTCACGCTCGAAGTGTTCGAAGCGCTGCGCGAACGCCCCGAAGGCGACGCGGCAACCGAACGGCGCGTGCGCCGCGAGATCTTCGCGCTGTGCGAGCGGTTCCCGATTTATTGACCGAATACGGCACCGCTCGAAGCACTCGCCGAACGCAGCCACCGACTGACCTACCGACGCACAGGAACCCACGCGCCATGAGCGATCTGCATCAGAACAGCATCATCATCGACGGTCTCAACATCTCGAAGTTCGACCGCTCGGTGTTCGAGGACATGCGCCGCGGCGGCGTGACGGCCGCGAACTGCACGGTCTCGGTCTGGGAGAGCTTCCCGAAGACCGTCGACAACATCGCACTGATGAAGCAGATGATTCGCGACAACGGCGATCTGCTCACGCTCGTGCGGACCACGGAAGACATCGCGCGCGCCAAGCGCGAGAACAAGACGGGCGTGATCCTCGGCTTCCAGAACGCGCACGCGTTCGAGGACAACCTCGGCTACATCGAGGCGTTCGCGGACATGGGCGTGCGCGTCGTGCAGCTCTGCTACAACACGCAGAACCTCGTGGGCACGGGCTGCTACGAACGCGACGGCGGCCTGTCCGATTTCGGCCGCGAAGTGATCACGGAGATGAACCGCGTCGGCATCCTGATCGACCTGTCGCACGTCGGCGCCAACACGTCGTCCGAGACCATCGCGTTCTCGAAGAAACCGGTCTGTTATTCGCACTGCCTGCCCGCGGGCCTCAAGGAGCATCCGCGCAACAAGTCCGATGCGCAGCTCAAGGAGATCGCCGACGCGGGCGGCTTCGTCGGCGTGACGATGTTCGCGCCGTTCCTCAAGCGCGGCATCGACGCGACGGTCGAGGACTACATCGAGGCGATCGGCTATGTGATCGACCTGATCGGCGAGGACGCAGTCGGCATCGGCACCGATTTCACGCAAGGCTACAGCGTCGATTTCTTCGACTGGCTCACGCACGACAAGGGCCGCTACCGCCGCCTGACGAACTTCGGCAAGGTCGTCAACCCCGAAGGCATCCGCACGATCGGCGAATTCCCGAACCTCACGCGCGCGATGGAACGCGCGGGCTGGAGCGAAGGCCGCATCCGCAAGGTAATGGGCGAGAACTGGGTGCGCGTGTTCCGCGACGTGTGGGGCGCGTGACACGCGTCGCCCGCCGCGCGCCGGCCGCTTTTCGCAGCACGAGGCATCGCCTCGCAAAACATTAAAACCGGACCCCACGGAGTATTCACGATGCAACCGCAACTGCCGATCGAAGTCGATCCCGAAACCGGCGTCTGGACCACCGACGCGCTGCCGATGCTGTACGTGCCGCGCCACTTCTTCACGAACAACCACGCGGCCGTCGAGGAAGCGCTGGGCCGCGACGCCTACGCCGAGATCCTCTACCAGGCCGGCTACAAGTCCGCCTATCACTGGTGCGACAAGGAAGCCAAGCTGCACGGCCTGAGCGGCATGGCCGTGTTCGAGCACTACCTGAAGCGCCTGTCGCAGCGCGGCTGGGGCCTGTTCTCGATCGTCGAGGCCGCGCCGTCCGAAGCGCGCGCGCGCATCGAGTTGCGCAATTCGTCGTTCGTGCTCGCGCAGCCGGACAAGGAGGGCAAGCTTTGTTACATGTTCGCGGGCTGGTTCGCGGGCGCGATGGATTGGGTCAACGATACCGATCTGAGCGAGCGCGGCCGCCACGCGCCGCGCTCGCATTCGCGCGAAGTGCAGTGCGCGGGCGAGCATCACGCGCATTGCGTGTTCGAAGTGTCGCCGCTGCCGAACTGAATCAACGCCGATAAACGTCGAGAAGCGAGGCCGATCCGCGATGCGTTACCCGAACCTGTTCAAGCCCCTGACGCTGAACCAGCTGACCTTGCGCAACCGCATCGTCAGCACCGCCCACGCCGAGGTCTATGCCGAGCCGGGCGGCCTGCCCGGCGACCGCTACATCCGCTATTACGAGGAGAAGGCGAAGGGCGGCGTCGGCCTCGCGATTTGCGGCGGGTCGAGCCCGGTCTCGGTCGACAGCCCGCAGGGGTGGTGGAAATCGGTCAACCTGTCCACCGACAAGATCGTCGATCCGCTCGCGCGCCTCGCCGAGGCGATGCACCGCCACGGCGCCAAGATCATGATCCAGGCCACCCACATGGGGCGCCGCTCGGCGTTCCACGGCGAGCACTGGCCGCATCTGATGTCGCCGTCGGGCGTGCGCGAACCTGTGCATCGCGGCAACGCGAAGATCATCGAGGTCGAGGAGATCCGCCGCATCATCGGCGATTTCGCGGCGGCCGCGAAGCGCGTGAAGGACGCGGGCATGGACGGCATCGAGATCTCGGCCGCGCACCAGCATTTGATCGACCAGTTCTGGAGCCCGCGCACGAATTTCCGCACCGACGAATGGGGCGGCTCGCTTGAAAACCGCCTGCGCTTCGGTGTCGAAGTGTTGAAGGCCGTACGTGAGGCGGTCGGCCCCGACTTCTGCGTCGGCCTGCGCATGTGCGGCGACGAATTCCACGAGGACGGCCTCGATCACGAGCAACTGAAAGAGATCGCCCAGGCGATGGCCGAGACGGGCCTGATCGATTACCTCGGCGTGATCGGTTCGGGCGCGGACACGCACAACACCCTGGCCAACTGCATGCCGCCGATGGCGCTGCCGCCCGAGCCGTTCGTGCATCTCGCGGCCGGCATCAAGTCGGTGGTCAAGCTGCCCGTCATGCATGCGCAGAGCATCCGCGACGCGGGGCAGGCCGAGCGCCTCCTCGCGAGCGGCATGGTCGATCTGGTCGGCATGACGCGCGCGCAGATCGCCGATCCGCACATGGTCATCAAGATCCGCGACGGCCGCGAGGACGAGATCAAGCAGTGCGTCGGCGCGAACTATTGCATCGACCGCCAGTACAACGGACTCGACGTGCTGTGCGTGCAGAACGCGGCGACCTCGCGCGAAGCGACGATGCCGCACGTGATCGCGAAGTCGCGCGGGCCGCGCCGCAAGGTGGTGGTCGTGGGCGCGGGCCCGGCGGGTCTCGAAGCCGCGCGCGTCGCGCGTTCGCGCGGGCACGACGTGGTGCTGTTCGAGAAGAGCGACGCGGTGGGCGGTCAGATCCTGCTCGCGGCCAAGGCGCCGCAGCGCGAGCAGATGGCGGGCATCGTGCGCTGGTTCGACATGGAGACGCAGCGGCTCGGCGTCGACCGCCGGCTCGGCGTCGCCGCCGACGAGAAAACCATCATGGCCGAGAAGCCCGACATCGTCGTGCTCGCGACGGGCGGCCGCGCGTTTTCCGATCAGGTGCCGGGCTGGGGCGTGGCGGAAGGGCTCGCGGTCAGCGCATGGGACATCCTGTCGGGCCGCGTCGAGCCCAAGCACAACGTGCTCGTCTACGACGGCGTGAGTACGCATGCGGGCGCGGGCGTCGCCGATTTCATCGCGAGCCGCGGCGGCAACGTCGAGATCGTCACGCCCGACGTGAAGGTGGCCGACGACGTCGGCGGCACGACGTTCCCGATCTTCTACCGGCGCCTCTACGCGCAGGGCGTCGTGCATACGCCGAACTACTGGCTGGACCGCGTGTACGAGGAGGACGGCAAGAAGATCGCCGTGCTGCGCAACGAATACACCGAGGAGCTGGAAGAGCGCGTGGTCGATCAGGTCGTCGTCGAGAACGGCTCGACGCCGAACGACGCGCTGTACTGGACGCTCAAGCCCGAATCGGTGAACCGCGGCCAGGTGGACGTGCACAAGCTGTTCGCGGCCGAGCCGCAGCCGTGGCTGTCGGAGCCGCTCGGCGACGGGCGCTTCCTGCTGTTCCGCGTCGGCGACTGCATTTCGATGCACAACATCCACGGCGCGATCTACGACGCGCTGCGCCTCTGCAAGGATTTCTGATCATGCGGCCGGCCTTTCTCATCACCGCGTTGCTGTGGGCTTCGGTGGCGGGCCTCGGTTTCGCGCTCGTCAAGCGCGCCGCCTACTGGCGCCTCGGCCGCGCGACGCCGGCCGGCAGCCACGGCTGGACGCAGCTGTTCGCGATCCCGAAGCGCTATTTCGTGGACCTGCACCATGTGGTCGCGCGCGACCCGTACATCGCGCGCACGCACGTCGCGACCGCGGGCGGCGCGATCGCGGCGTTCGTGCTCGTGTTCGTCGATTACGGCCTCGCGCTGTATTCGGTGTGGCTCGACCGCCTGATCTTCGCCGCGGCGTTGCTGATGCTGGTGGGCACGCTGTTCGTCTGGCGCCGCCGCAACGACGTGGCCGCGGTGCCTGCGCGCCTGTCGCGCGGCCCGTGGAATACGCTGCCGTGGCTGCTCGGCGCGTTCGCGTTCGGCCTCGTGCTCTATACGGCCGTGCCGGCCGAGGCGATGTCGGGCGCGCTCGCGGTGCTGATCGCCGCGCTGATCGGCGCGGGTGCGTTCGCGATGACGGTCGGCGCCGCGCGCGGCGGCCCGATGAAGCATGCGTTGGCGGGGCTGCTGCATCTCGCGTTCCATCCGCGCCAGGAGCGTTTCGCCGCGACGGCCGCCGCACGCGCAGAGCAGTCCGTGCCGCCGACCGCGCTGAAGCGCGCGGATCTGGCGGACCAGGAATACGGCGTAGCCAAGCCGGCCGAGTTCCGCTGGGACCAATTGCTGAGTTTCGACGCGTGCGTGCAATGCGGTAAGTGCGAAGCCGCGTGCCCGGCGTTCGCGGCGGGCCAGCCGCTGAACCCGAAGAAGCTGATCCAGGATCTCGTCACGGGCATGGTCGGCGGCACCGATGCCGCCTACGCGGGCAGCCCGACTCCCGGCATTCCGCTCGGCCGCCACGGCGGCGCGCCGCAGCAGCCGCTGATCTCGGCGCTGATCGAGGCCGACACGCTGTGGTCGTGCACCACGTGCCGTGCGTGCGTGCACGAATGCCCGATGCTGATCGAGCACGTCGATGCGATCGTCGACATGCGCCGCAACCAGACGCTCACGCTCGGCACCGTGCCGGGCAAGGGCCCCGACGTGCTCGCGAATCTGCGCGAAACAGGCACCGCGGGCGGCTACGACAAGACCGTGCGCTACGACTGGGCCGTCGATCTGCAAGCGCCGCTCGCGCAACCGGGCGTGCCCGTGGATGTGCTGCTGGTCGCGGGCGAGGGCGCGTTCGACATGCGCTACCAGCGCACGCTGCGCGCGCTGATCAAGATCCTGAACCGCGCGGGCGTCGATTACGCGGTGCTCGGCGCGGCCGAAACCGATACGGGCGACGTCGCGCGCCGGCTCGGCGACGAGGCTACGTTCGAGCGCATGGCCAAGCAGTTGACGGGCACGCTCGGCGCGCTCGATTTCAAGCGCATCGTGACGGCCGATCCGCACGTGCTGCACAGCCTGCGCAACGAATACCGCGCGCTCGGCGCGCGCTACGAGGTGCTGCACCACACGGGCCTGATCGCCGAACTCGTCACCCAAGGCGCACTCTCACCGTCACCGCGCGCGGCCGAGGCGCTGCGCGAGCGCAAGGTCACGTATCACGATCCGTGCTACCTGGGCCGCTACAACGGCGAGACCGAGGCCCCGCGCAAGCTGCTCGAGGCCATCGGCATCGACGTGCTCGAAATGGAGCGCCACGGCCAGCGCGGCCGCTGCTGCGGCGGCGGCGGCCGCGCGCCGCTCACGGAC
>CAUPOD010000123.1:0-7096 GCA_963512745.1 uncultured Burkholderia sp.
CACTAGCTCTAGGAAACCGCTAGATTGTGGGGTTCGGGGGGCGAGCCCACCCCCGCCGGCCGCCCCCCCCCCGGTAACAAACCGCCCCGCCAGCCCCCCCCGCGCCCGCGCCGCTCACGGCCGGGGTTAGCGCGCGTGCCCCACCATATCTTCCGGCTTGACCCACGCATCGAACTGCGCCTCGGTCACGTAACCTAGCGCGAGCGCCGCGGCCTTCAGCGTCGTGCCTTCCTTGTGCGCCTTCTTCGCGATCTGCGCAGCACGGTCGTAGCCGATGTGCGGATTGAGCGCCGTCACGAGCATCAACGATTCGTTGAGCAGCGCATCGATGCGCTCGCGGTTCGGTTCGATCCCGACCGCGCAATGATCGTTGAAACTCTGCGCGCCGTCGGCCAGCAAGCGCACCGACTGCAGCACGTTGTGCGCGATCATCGGCCGGTACACGTTGAGCTCGAAGTTGCCGCTCGCGCCGCCGAAATTCACGGCGACGTCGTTGCCGAACACCTGGCAGCACAGCATCGTCAACGCTTCCGACTGCGTGGGATTGACCTTGCCCGGCATGATCGAACTGCCCGGCTCGTTCTCGGGGATCGACAGCTCGCCGAGCCCGCTGCGCGGCCCGCTCGCGAGCCAGCGCACGTCGTTGGCGATCTTCATCAGGCTCGCGGCCACCGTCTTGAGCGCGCCGTGCGCGAACACCAGCGCGTCGGCCGCGGCCATCACCTCGAACTTGTTCGGCGCCGTGACGAACGGCAGCCCGGTCAGATGCGCGATCGCGGCCGCGACCTTGACCGCGAACTGCGGATGCGCGTTCAGGCCCGTGCCGACCGCCGTGCCGCCTAGCGCGAGTTGATACAAATGCGGCAGCGTGGCCTCGACGTGCGCGATGCCCTGATCGAGCTGCGCGACGTAGCCCGAGAACTCCTGGCCCAGCGTCAACGGCGTGGCGTCCTGCAAATGCGTGCGCCCGATCTTGACGATACCGGCGAACGCGTGCGCCTTCGCGTCGAGCGTATCGCGCAGCGTGCGCAGCGCGGGCAGCAGATGCATGACGATCGCGCACGCGGCCGCGACGTGCATCGCGGTCGGAAACACGTCGTTCGACGATTGCCCGCGGTTCACGTCGTCGTTCGGATGCACCTGGCGCGCCTCGCCGCGCTCGCCGCCGAGCAGCTCGCTCGCGCGGTTCGCGATCACCTCGTTGAGGTTCATGTTGGTCTGCGTACCCGACCCGGTCTGCCAGACCGCCAGCGGAAATTCGTCCGTATGCCGCCCGTCGGCGATCTCCTGCGCGGCCTCGACGATCGCCTCGGCCTTGCGCTTGTCGAGCACGCCGAGTTCGAGGTTGACCTCGGCCGCGGCGCGCTTGATCAGCGCGAGCGCCGTGATCAATTCGGGCGCCTGCTTCTCGGTGGAGATCTTGAAGTTCTGCAGCGAGCGCTGCGTTTGCGCGCCCCACAGGCGCGCGGCGGGTACGGCAATCTCGCCGAACGTGTCGCGTTCGAGGCGCACGGCGTGAACCTGGTCGGTCATGGTATGGCTCCGGTTGGATCGGGTTGCCGCTTCGAGGCGCCGCATTCGGATACCGCTTCGGACGGCCTCTGGGATTCGTCCATAGCTTAGCCGCTAACCGCGCAAGTTGCGCTCGGGCGCCCATCGCCGATGACGAGTTGAAAGATTCCCGGCCTGGCACATGCCGATTACTACAATTTGCTTACGCACACGGCTAGAGCACACTCCGCCGGACGTCTCCAGAACACACGTTTCTGTCTATTGATCGTTGCCATAATCGGGGTTAAAACAACGCCAACGTGTCGTGCGCGCTCTAACGAGTTCGTTGACGGAGCCGACCAGCAAAGAATAAGTATTGCCGCCAGCGGCATGCACATTAGCTCCCCAATTTGATACTCGCCATGATCGTCCGTCCGCGCCTGCATTGGCTCAAAATGGCATTCGTGCTCCGCGGCTCGGTGGTGCTCGATATCCTGCCGCAATGGGCCGCCACCACCGTGTTCGCCATCATCGTCACTGTGTTGCACGGCACGCTGTTCCGCTGGAAGGTGACCTTGACCTTCGTGCCGTTCTCGCTGATCGGCTTCATGCTCGCGATCTTACTCGGCTTCCGCCTCAACACGAGCTACGCGCGCTACTGGGAAGCGCGCATGCTGTGGGGCGCCGTGCTCAACGACACGCGCTCGGTCACGCGCCAGGCGCTCAGCTATATCGGCGATGCGGCCGTGGTGCGCCCGTTCGTGAATCAGCTGATCGCGTTCCTGCACGCGCTGCGCCACCAGCTGCGCCGCACCGATCCGATGCCGGAACTGCAGAAGATCCTGCCGCCCGACGAATGCGCATGGCTCGCGCCGCTGCGCTTCAAACCGAACATGCTGCTGCTGACCGCGGGCCGCTGGCTCGGCGAGCAAGTGCGCGCGGGCAAGCTGCAGCCGGCGCTCGCGCAGGCCATGGAAGAGCCGATGGACGGCATCAGCACGGCGCTCGGCGGCTGCGAACGGATCGCGAGCACGCCGATTCCGTTTACGTACACGCTGATCATCCATCGCACGATCTATACGTACTGTTTCCTGCTGCCGTTCGGTCTCATCGACGCGATCGGCTATATGACGCCGTTCATCGTCGCGTTCATCGCGTATACGTTCTTCGCGCTCGAAGCGCTGAGCGCCGAGATCGAGGACCCGTTCGGCATGGAGCCCAACGACCTCGCGCTGACCGCGATGTCGAACAGCATCGAGGCCACGCTGCGCGAGATGATGGGCGAACAGCCCGCGCCGCCCGCGCCGCCGCGCAACGGCTATCTGCTGGATTGACGGGTTTGCGGGTCGGGTCCGCTTGATTGAGCTGGCCGGGGCGGTTGCCGGTTAGGCATGCCGAACATGTCGGGCGCGCCGCCCGGCTTGCGTTCGAGGTGAGCATCTACGGGAACCGAATGGCGCGCGCGGCGCCGTGCCGTGCGATCGGCTAAGATAGCGTCCGCTTATTTTTTCCCCCGCCTCACGGAGTTCAGCAGTGATTCAAGCCACCCCGGTATTCAAGGACAATCTCGCGCAACTGCCCGCCACCGACGGCATCGCGCGCATCGAACTGCGCGACGGCGAAGGCGCCGTCGTGGCCAGTATCGAAAACCAGCCGGGCAAGCAAGGTTCGCTCGCGGTCTATCGCTATCTGCAACAGACGTTCGGCACGCTCGACGCGCGCGCAGCCGAATACGGCCTCGCACTGTTCGCCGAACATACGGCCGATGCGCGCCAACGTCCCGGCGCGCATCCGAACGTGGACCGTCTGCTCGAAATCGCGCACGGCGCCGCCGCGTTGCAGATCGACGTCGTTCCCGTTTAAATCCTGGCGCAAATACGCGCGGGGGCTTGGCTGTTATCTCGCGACGATGCGCTTGCGCGCTGAGCGCGCCCCTTTCTTCACACCAAACGCGCGCTAGCGAATAGCGCGCCTGCCTGCTGCGTTGTCAAGGTACACCGGCCGCCATCGCTGTACCTGTACATGCCTGACGGCCATCGTTATGTTTCTATATATATAACGAGATGCGCCCGCTCCTTTCGGCAAAAACGCCTGGCCTACACCACACGCCCATGATTCGTCCGCCCCATGCCATCCGCACGCTCGCCCTCGCCGGCGCGGGCTTGAGCGCCACGCTCGCCGCTCACGGGCAAGTGCAAGCGCAAACCCGAACGCAAACCGAAACCCAACCGGCCACGCAGCTCGCACCCGTCGTCGTCACGGGCCTCGCGCCGAGCGTGTTCCCGTCCTACGCGGTCAAGCAAGCCGTGGTCGGCCCGCTCGGCCAGAAACACCTGCTCGACACGCCGTACTCGATCGGCGCGATCCCGATCTCGCTCGCCCAGAACCAGCAACTACGCAGCGTGACGGAAGCGTTCGCCTTCATCCCGTCCGTGCAAGGCGTCAACATCCGGCCGCAGACACGCGGCATGCAGGCCGGCGTGGTACAGAACACGCGCATCGACGGCATGAACATCGCCGCGACCACCGACTACCCGATCGAGCAGTTCGAGGAAATCGACGTCTTGAGCGGCCTGGCCGGCGCGCTCTACGGCCCCGCGAGCCCGGCCGGCACGTTCGACTACGTGCTCAAGCGGCCCACCGAGCAGCCGCTGCGCGAATTCACGTTCGGCTACGAGTCGAACCGCTCGCTCACCGAGCATGCCGATCTGGGCGGCCATTTCGGCACCGGCGGCATGTTCGGCTACCGTCTGAACCTGCTGAATCAAAACGGCGAGAGCTGGGCAGACGGCAGCCGCCTGCGCCGCGATCTCGCGAGCCTGGCGTTCGACGTCGCATTCACGCGCGACACCAGGCTCGAAACCAACTTCAGCACCTATCAGTACCTCGACACGGGCTTCCCCGGCACATTCGCGCTCGCGAAAAACATGCCGTTCCCGAGCGCGCCGAACCCCACGCGCGCGGGCCTCGGCCAGAGCTGGGCGGGCGATAACAACGTCACCAACATAATCGGCGCGACGCTCAAGCACGACTTCGGCAGCGACTGGCACGTCAGCGCGGGGCTGCTGCGCGAGACCAGCGACCGCGCATCGACGGTGCCGACCTACACGCTCACGAACCCCGCGGGCAAATATACGGCGACGACGGCCACCACCACCTACAGCCTCGACCAGATCGTCAGCAACACGCTCGCGCTGAACGGCCGTCTGAATCTAGGCGGCACGACGCACGACGTGTTCGTCTCGAACACGGGGTTCTACTGGAACCGCTACACGCCGTACAAGACCGGCGCGATCACGCTCGGCACCGGCAATCTCAACGATCCGGCGACGTTCGCGCAACCGCGCCTGCCCGATTTCTCGAACCGCTACCGGTCGGTCAACACGTTCCAGCAGTCGATCAACGCGGGCGACACGGTCACGTTCGACCCTCGCTGGTCCGCGCTGGTCGCCGTCAGCGAGAGCTGGATCCACGCGGAGAACTACAACAAGGCCGGCGCGATCACGAGCAAATACAGCGCGAGCGGCGTCAGCCCGACCGCGAGCCTCATGTTCAAGCCATGGGGGAACCAGACCGCTTACGTCACGTATGCGAACAGCCTGCAGCAGGGCGACATCGCGCCGAGCGGCACGCTCAACGCGGGCGACGAACTGGCGCCGTACCGCAGCAACGAATGGGAAATCGGCTACAAGGCGCAGGTCGGCGGCACGCTGCTCGGCGCTGCGCTCTACCGCATCGAGCGCCCGTATGCGCTGGTCCAGCGCAACAACGTGTTCGCGGCGCAAGGGCAGCAAGTGAACCGCGGGCTCGAGCTGACCGCGACGGGTGCCGTCACGCACGACATCAACATTTATGCGGGCCTGTCGCTGCTCGATCCGCATCTCTACAACGCAAGCGCGGGCGTGCCCAACGGTACGCAAATCCTGGGCCTGTCGCGCGTGACGTTCGACGCGCTGGTCGATTATTCGGTGCCGGCGGTGCCGGGCCTGGGCTTCAACGTCGACGTCAATTACGCGAGCCGCCGCCCGGGCAACTACTCGAACACGGACTGGGTCAGCGGCTATACGGTGTTGAATCTCGGCGCGCGCTACCGCGCCAAGCTCGCGGGCAAGTGCGTGACGCTGCGCTTCGCCGTCGACAACGCGACCAACCGCGCGTACTGGGCCAACGTGACGCCCGCGGGCCAGAACGGCTACACGGGCACGGACAGCGGCACGGCCGTGCTCGGCGCGCCGCGCACCGTGCGCGCGTCGCTGCAGATCGATCTCTAGAACGTGCGGCGCGCGGTGCCCGTTCCGCGGCAAAGCTCCTATATTGGTTGATGCGCAGGCGCGCGTTTGCGCGCCGAGCCGGCCGCGCGATCCCGCCGGCCGCCGACCCGCAAGCATCCAGGAGACGAGTGATGGCCGCATCGGCACCGCTGAGCTTTGCCAGGGACATTCGCCCGATGTTCACGAACATGGACGTCGACCACATGAAAAAGGCGATGGATTTGAGCGACCGCGACAGCGTGTTTCAGCACGCAGCGGCGATATACGAAGCCGTAGCCAACGGCAGCATGCCGCCGGCATCGTGCGGCGAACCGCGCTGGACGCCCGACATGTGCGAGCGGTTCAAGGAGTGGCAAGCACAAGGCGGCCAGCCGTAAGGCACAAGGCGCAGCGCCTCTTCGCTCGTCCCTTTCCACGAGGATACCGCCATGCCTGCACCGAACGATGGTGTCGCCGATTCCTGGCCGCCGCTTGCCTACCGGGACTTCGCGCCCACCCAATATCTGCTCCACATGGCGTTGCAAGCCATCGGCAAGTTGAAGCTGCACGAGCCGTTTCAGCCGCAATGGTGCGGCGTGCCGCTCTGGGTCAACGCGCGGGGATTGACGACGGGAGCGATTCCCTACGCGGGAGGCGCGTACGAAATACGCGTCGATCTGATCGCGCACGAGGTCGCGTGCGTGACGACCTGGGACTTCTCGGGACGTTTCGCCTTGGGGCCGACCTCGGTCGCGGGATTCGTGTCGGCGCTCTTCGATCTGCTCGATAGAGCCGGCGTGCGCGTGTCCATCGATTTGGATCCGTGCGAAGTGACCAATCCCGTCCCGTTCGATCGGGATACCGAGCCGCGCCCGTACGAGCGCGCGCTGGTCAATAACTGGTGGCGCATCCTGTTGAGCACGCAACGCGTCATGCAAGTCTTCGACGGGCGGTTCCAAGGCAAGACGCAGCCGATCGGTCTGATGTGGGGCACGCTGGACATCCGCGACGCGTTTTACAACGGCAAACCGGCCGTGCCCGAGGCCAACGCGGACTATATCCGGCGGAACGCGATGAACGCGGAAGTCGTCGAAATCGGCTGGTGGGCGGGCAACGCCGCCTACCCCAAGCCCGCGTTCTATTCGTTCGCCTACCCGCAACCCGCGGGCGTCGAGAACGCGCGGATCGGGCCGCCGCACGCGCGATGGGACCCCGCCATGGGCGAGTTCCTGCTGGATTACGAGGCCCTGCGCGAATCGAAAACGCCCGACGACGATCTGCTGTCGTTTTTCGAGTCCACGTATCGCGCCGGCAGCGAGTGCGCGGGCTGGGACGCCTATCTCATCGGGACCGGC
>CAUPOD010000124.1:0-7057 GCA_963512745.1 uncultured Burkholderia sp.
TCCGCTTCTACGGCCACACCATGCAGGGCATGATGGGCACGTACCTCGAAAAGAACATCCAGGCGTTCATCGACATTCAGAACAAGCTCACCGACCAGTCGAAGAACCTGTACGAAACGAATGCCATGAACCCCGAGGTCTGGTCGCAGTTCATGAACATGCAGGCACCGCTGATGCAAGGCATGATGACGAGCTATATCGAGCAATCGAAGAACATGTTCGTGCAGATGCAGGAGCGCATGCAGGACCAGGCCAAGACGATCTTCAACACCTTCCCGTTTACGCCGGGCGGGGAGCAGGAGAAGAAGTAAGCGTCGGACACGCGGCCGCACGCGGCGGCCGCTTTGCGGTGCGTTCGTTGGTGAGCACGCGACACGGTAAAATGTCGGTTTTGCAGCGCCTCGCGCTGCCGCTCCTCACACGTACGGCACCCCAGTGAAAAATCATCTCGAAGCAAAAGCCAAGACCGGCGCCGCCCCCAAGGTAGGCATGGTCTCGCTCGGCTGTCCCAAGGCGCTGGTCGACTCGGAACAAATCATTACCCAGCTGCGCGCCGAGGGCTACGAAATCTCGGGCACCTACGAGGGTGTCGATCTCGTCGTCGTCAACACCTGCGGCTTTATCGACGAGGCCGTGCAGGAGAGCCTCGACACGATCGGCGAGGCCCTCGCCGAGAACGGCAAGGTCATCGTCACGGGCTGTCTCGGCGCGAAGAAGGGCGCGAGCGGCGAAAACTTGATCGCCGAAGTGCACCCGAAGGTGCTGGCGGTGACGGGGCCGAACGCGGTCGGCGAGGTCATGCAGGCCGTGCACGGCCATCTGCCGAAGCCGCACGATCCGTTCGTCGATCTCGTGCCCGCCGCAGGCATCAAGCTCACGCCGCGCCACTACGCGTACCTGAAGATTTCCGAAGGCTGCAATCACCGCTGCACGTTCTGCATCATCCCGTCGATGCGCGGCGATCTCGTTTCGCGTCCGGTCGCGGAAGTCATGCTCGAGGCCGAGAACCTGTTCAAGGCGGGCGTCAAGGAACTGCTCGTGATCTCGCAGGACACGAGCGCGTACGGCGTCGACGTCAAGTACCGCACGGGCTTCTGGAACGGGCGCCCGCTCAAGACGCGCATGACCGAACTGGTCGGCGCGCTCGGCGAGCTGGCCGCGCAGTACGGCGCGTGGGTGCGCCTGCATTATGTCTATCCGTATCCGCACGTCGACGAAATCATTCCGATGATGGCGGAAGGCCCGCTCAAGGGCCACGTGCTGCCGTATCTCGACGTGCCGTTCCAGCACGCGCACCCGGAGGTGCTCGCGCGCATGAAGCGCCCGGCCAACGCCGAGAAGGTCATGGAGCGCGTGCGCAAATGGCGCGAGATCTGCCCCGACCTGACCGTGCGCAGCACCTTTATCGCGGGCTTCCCCGGCGAGACCGAGGAGCAGTTCGAGACCTTGCTCGATTTTATTCGCGAAGCCGAGCTCGATCGCGTGGGATGCTTCGCCTATTCGCCCGTCGAAGGCGCGCGCGCCAACGAACTCGACGGCGCGCTGCCCGACGAAGTGCGCGAAGAGCGCCGCGCGCGCTTCATGGAAGTCGCCGAGCAGGTCTCGGCCAAGCGCATCGCGCGCAAGGTCGGCAAGACGCTCAAGGTGCTGATCGACAACGTCAATGCCGACGGCGGCATCGGCCGCACGGCAGCCGACGCGCCCGAGATCGACGGCGTGGTCTACGTCGCGCCGCCGACCAAGGCGTCGAAGCGCTACAAGGTCGGCGATTTCGTCTCGGTCAAGATCACGGGCGCGGACGGCCACGATTTGTGGGGCGAAGTCTGAGTCATACGGACGGCCCGCGTTGCATTCGAATCACCATAACGAGAGGGAAGGAGCAGCGACATGGAACGTGAAGTAGTCGTAGTGAGCGGTGTGCGTACGGCGATCGGCGATTTCGGCGGCAGCCTCAAGGATTTCCCGCCGACCGAACTCGGCGCGCGCGTGGTGCGCGAGGCGCTGTCGCGCGCGAACGTGTCGGGCGACGAAGTCGGCCACGTCGTGTTCGGCAATGTCGTGCATACCGAGCCGAAGGACATGTATCTGGCGCGCGTCGCGGCCGTCGACGGCGGCGTGGCGCAGCATGCGCCCGCGTTGACCGTGAACCGCCTGTGCGGTTCGGGCCTGCAGGCGATCGTATCGGCCGCGCAGAGCGTGCTGCTCGGCGACGCCGACATCGCCGTAGCCGGCGGCGCCGAGAACATGACGCGCGCGCCGCATTCGGTGCCCGCGCTGCGCTTCGGCCAGCGCATGGGCGACGCGAAGCTCGTCGACATGATGATCGGCGCGCTGCAGGACCCGTTCCAGTCGATCCACATGGGCGTGACGGCCGAGAACGTCGCGACCAAGTACGGCATCTCGCGCGAGGATCAGGATGCGCTCGCGCTCGAATCGCACCGCCGCGCCGCGCATGCGACGCAAGCCGGCTACTTCAAGGAACAGATCCTGCCGATCGAGATCCCGTCGCGCAAGGGCACCGTGGTGTTCGACGCCGACGAGCACGTGCGCCTCGAAGCGAGCCCCGACGATTTCTCGAAACTGAAGCCCGTGTTCGTGAGGGAGAACGGCACGGTGACGGCCGGCAACGCGTCGGGCATCAACGACGCGGCCGCGGCGGTCGTGCTGATGGAGCGCGGCGAGGCCGAGAAGCGCGGCATCAAGCCGCTCGCGCGCCTCGTGTCGTACGCGCATGCGGGTGTCGATCCCGCGTATATGGGCATCGGCCCCGTGCCGGCCACGCGCAAGGCGCTCGAACGCGCTGGCCTGACGGTCGACGATCTCGACGTGATCGAAGCCAACGAGGCGTTCGCGGCGCAAGCCTGCGCGGTGACGAAGGAACTCGGCCTCGATCCGGCCAAGGTCAATCCGAACGGCTCGGGCATTTCGCTCGGCCACCCGATCGGCGCGACGGGCGCGCTGATCACCGTGAAGGCGCTGTACGAATTGCAACGCACGGGCGGCCGTTACGCGCTCGTGACGATGTGTATCGGCGGCGGTCAGGGGATCGCGGCGATTTTCGAGCGTATGTGATCGATGCCGGTAAAGAAGTTCTTAGGTTGTTCAAGCATGGGGTTGCGGGCGCTGGCGGTAGTAGCGCTCGCGGTCGGCGGCGGTAGCGGAGTGGCTTATGCGGCGGATGCTACGGTGCCGGGCGGCGCAATGCCGCCCGCTATAGCGGCTTCCGCCGCATCCGTCGCCGGGACTGGAAACGCTGCGGCGGCGGCGGCCGCCGCCCCGCTCAAACCCGATCCCGCCAACGCGCATCTGCCGCGCTATCGCGGCACGGTGGCCGGGCATCCGGTCGAGGTTCGCATCGGCCCGAAAGCCGACGATCCTGGCCTGCACGGGGAATACCAGCTTCTCGACAGCGGGGCGGTGATCTTGCTCGCGGGCGACCGCAGCGGCGATACGCTCGAACTCGAGGAGTCCGACGATGGGACGAATATCACCGGTGTCTGGGTAGGGCAATTCGATAGCGCGGGCAATCTCTCTGCCACGCGCATGAACCCCGATCAGTCGGATCAGCAGCCGGTCGAGCTGCGGCCGGTGAAGTAGGGCAACTCGCCCCTGATCGACCGTCCTGGTCCCGACCGGCTCGACTGTACCGAGCCAGCGCCCGCGAATCCCGCTAAGCTGCCAAAATCACCATTCAGTCCCAACAGCAAAGCCGATTTGCCATGACAGATTCCAAACGCGCCCCGCAAACCCGCATCCTTCATCCCGACGAAACGGTGCCGTCAGGCTTCCGCTCGTTCGCGACCGCGGTCGAACGTGCGTCCACCGTAGTGTTTCCCGATCTCGCCACCATGCGCGCCAACAACTGGCGCGAGGACGGCGAGTGGCGCTACGGCCTGCATGCGACGCCGACCTCGCTCGCGCTGGCTCAGCGTCTCGCGGCGATAGAAGGCGGCAAGCACACGCTGCTCCAGCCGTCTGGACTCGCGGCGATCGCCAACGTCTATTTCGGCCTGGTCCAAGCCGGCGACGACGTCTTGATCCCGACCAACATCTACGGCCCGACCGCCGACCTCGGCCAATGGCTCGCGGCCGATTTCGGCATCACCGCGCGCTTTTACGACCCGATGATCGGCGCGGGCATCAAGGATTTGCTGCTGCCGAACACGCGCCTGGTCTGGCTCGAAGCGCCCGGCTCGGTGACGATGGAAGTCCCCGACGTGCAGGCGATCACCGCGGCCGTGCGCGAGCACGGCGCCGTCAGCGCACTCGACAACACCTATTCCGCCGGTATCGCGTTCCAGCCGTTCGAACACGGCGTCGACATTTCGGTGCAGGCGCTGACCAAGTACCAGTCGGGCGGCAGCGACGTGCTGATGGGCGCCACCATCGTCGACGATCCGGCCCTGCACGCGAAGCTCAAGCGCGCGCGCATGCTGCTCGGCATCGGCGTCTCCGCGGACGATTGCTCGCTCGTGCTGCGCAGCCTGCCGAGCCTGCGCGCGCGTTTCGACGCGCACGGCAAGAGCGCGCTCGCGCTCGCGCGCTGGCTGCAAACGCGGCCCGAAATCGCGGCCGTGCTGCACCCGCAGCTGCCCGATTGTCCGGGGCACGCGAACTTCATGCGCGACTTCACGGGCGCGGGCGGCTTGTTTTCGGTGGTGTTCGACGAGCGCTACACGCCCGAGCAGATCGACCGTTTCGTCGAAGCGCTCGACCTATTTGCGATCGGCTGGAGCTGGGGCGGCGCGCATAGCCTCGCGATGCCGTACAACGTTGCGGCGATGCGTTCGCACTGGCCGCATCGCGGCACGCTGGTGCGCTTCTATATCGGTCTGGAGGAGGAAAAGGATCTGCGCGCCGATATCGAACGCGCGCTGGCCGTCGCGCTCGGCGGGGCTTATCTGGGCCACTCTCAGGCATGAGAGGGAAGCCGGGGCGGCGGTTTAGCCGCCCCGATAGCGTTACGCAGCCCGAAACAACGGCAACAACCCGTCGAGTCCGACATAGTTGAACGCGGCGCTGGCCGCCTCGCGCACCACGGGCTTCGCGCGGAACGCGACCGAGAAGCCGGCCGCGGCCATCATCTTCAGATCGTTCGAGCCGTCGCCCATCGCGATCGCGCGTTGCGGCTCGATTCCGAGCGCGGCGCACGTCTCGCGCAGCGTGCGGGCCTTGACGTCGGCATCGACGATCTCGCCGAGCACGCGCCCGGTCAGCTTGCCGTCGACGATCTCGAGCGTGTTCGAACGCGCGTAATCGAGACCCAGGCGTTCCTTGAGCTTGTCCGTGAAGAACGTGAAACCGCCCGACACGAGCAGCGTCTTGAGCCCGGCCGCGCGCGCGCCCGCGAGCATGCGTTCGGCACCGGGCGACAGTTGCAGGCGCTCCTCGTACACGCGCTCGAGCACGCTCGCATCGAGTCCGGCCAGCAGCGCGGCGCGGCGCGTGAGGCTCTCGCTGAAATCGGCGATCTCGCCGCGCATCGCGGCTTCGGTGATCGCCGACACCTCGGCCTTGAGTCCGCAGAAATCGGCGATCTCGTCGATGCATTCGATCGTGATCAGCGTCGAATCCATATCCATCGCGACGAGCCCGAAATCGCCGAGGCGGCGTTCCGGCTCGACGAACGCGTAGTCGCACGCGTGCGTGCCGCAATAGACGGCGATGTCTCCCGCCTGGCGAGTCTCGGCCGCTTCGATGCGCAGCACGTTCGGCGCCGGTGCATGCAGGCGCGTGCCGCGCGACAGCATGAGGAGCGGCTTGTGATGCGCTTCGGCGATCGGCGCGGGACTTTGAATGACGAGATCGAGAGACATGCTGCTGGGATCGGGTTGAGGTCGAGGTCGCGTAAGCCGTGCCGGACGCGGATCGTCCGGACAGCGCGCTATTGTAGCGGCTTGCCGCGCTCGACGAGCCGCGCGGCCAGAAACATGTGGTCCTTCGAGAACAGATGCCGGAATGCGAGCAGCACCGCGCCCACGGTGCCGAGCCCGGACGCCGCCGCGATCAGAAACATGATCACGATCTGATAGCGCACGGCCTGCAGCGGCGATTGCCCCGCGAGCACCTGGCCCGTCATCATGCCGGGCAGGCTGACCACGCCGACCACGGCCATCTGGTTCAGCGTCGGCAGCATGCCCGCGCGCACGGCCTGGCGCGCCGCGTCCTGCGCGGCTTCCCAGCGCGTGGCGCCGAGCGCGAGCGCGGTTTCGACCCAATCGCGCCGCGCGGTCAATTCCTCGGTCATGCGCTCGACCCCGAGCGCCACGCCGGTCAGCGTATTGCCGAGGATCATGCCGAGGATCGGCACCACGTATTGCGGTTCGTACCACGGATGCACGCCGATCACGCCGAATAGCCCGACCGCCGCGACGAGCCAGCTCGACAGCCAGATCGCGGCGACGCTGTCGAGGCGCTGGCCCGCGTAGAACCGCTTGCCGCGCGCCGCGCCCGCGAAACCCGCGACCGCCGTCATCAGCGCCGCGAGCGGCAGCACGACGTACCAGTGCGCGTGCCCGAACACCCAGCCGAGCACATAGCCGATCGCGAGCAACTGCACCACGGTGCGCACCGCGGCGAGCGCAAGCTTGCGGCCGAGGCCGAGCGAAAGGACGACCGAAATCGCGCCGTTCAACACGATCAACGCCGCGGCGATGCCGACATCCAACAGGCTCAACGATTGCAAGGCGGCGTTCATCGGCTCGCTCCATGCGGCGGTTGCGCTGCTTGCGGCAAATTCGGCGGCTGCGATCGTGGCTGCAGTTCTCCGGCGACGATCGACAACTGCTCGCTGCCTACGCGTGCGGCTTGTGCGGGATCGTGCGAGATCCACAGGTATGCGCGCTTGTCGGGGGCGGCCTCGAACCATGCGGCGACCAGGGCTTCGACCGCGCGCGCCGAGGCCGGGTCCAGCGCGGCCGTGGGTTCGTCGAGCAGCAGCACCTCGGGATCGAGCTGCAGCACGCGCAGCAGCGCGGCGCTATTCGGCTTGCCCCCCCACACTTACCGCGCGCCCCCAAACAAAAAAACCCCCTCGCGGGCGGCGGGGGGCGGGCGC
>CAUPOD010000125.1:0-7054 GCA_963512745.1 uncultured Burkholderia sp.
GGCGTGCAGTACACGCAGCGCGTCGCGCACCGCTACACGCAGGCGCAGATCGCCGCCGCGGCCGGCCCGCTCGAGGTCGGCGGCGTGGCCGCGTGGGCCACGCACCACGTCGGCCCGATCGAACCCGACGAGCACGGCCGCGTGACCGTCAGCAGGCTGATCAGCGTCGGGCCGCTCGATTGCAAGGAAATCGTGTTCTCGGTCGATGCCGACATAAACGGCACGGACCCCGGCCAGTCGCAGTTCTACGTCGCCACGCTGTGCCGCGACGGCGCGCAGTGGAAATGGGCCTCGGCCGAACCGGCCACCGCGCGCTGGAGCCCGCTGCAATGATGCGGGCGCGCGCGGCGCTGGGGAAATCGCGGGCCGTGCCGCCGCCTACCGCCGTACTATGCGCCTTATTAAGCGCCGCCGCATTGGGCGCGGCATTCGGACTCGGCGGCTGCGCGTCGATCGGCAACGCGAGCGGCGCGCTCGCGGGCACCGCCACGGGGCTCGTGACGGCGAATCCGGCCGTGGGTGTCGGCGTGGGCATCGCGGTGCAGGCGGCGGCCGACGAGGCCGTCAACCGCATCCTGCGCAAACTGCACCGGAACCAGCAGGACGCGATCGCGCAGACTGCCGGGGCGCTTGCCGTAGGCGCGAGCGCGGACTGGCGCGTGCGCAACCCCGTGCCGCTCGAGAACGGCCACGGCCAGGTGCGCGTACTGCGCGACATCGTGACGCCGCTCGCGCAGTGCAAGGAGTTCGCGTTCTCGCTGCAAGACGGGAACCGCGAGGAGTGGTATGTCGCCTCGGCCTGCGCGCAGGGGCAAGCCGGCTGGCAGTGGGCCACGGCGGAACCGGCCGTGGCGCGCTGGGGCACGCTGCAGCAGTGACGTGCGCGGACCTTGCCGCGCACCGGGGGCCGATCAGTTCTCGACGTCCTCGAGGCTGAAGATCTCGGTCTGGTCGTTGTACGAGAACACTTCCCCGTAACGGCCCCAGTCGATCACGGCATCGAGCGTTTCCTCGGCCGCGCCGTCGCTCAGGAAGTCCTCGAGCTCCTGCTCGAAGCGCACGCGCGGCGCGCGGTGGCCCGGGCGCTCGTTGAGCACCTTCTTGATCTGGCCGGCCAGCGGCACGTTCTGCAGCAGATGGTCGGCGAACATCATCTTGCGTTCCTGCGTGCCGCGCTCGGCGAACACGCGGCCTTGCGGCGTGAGGATCAAATCGCCCTCGCGCATGTCCGCGAAGCGCAGGTACTGCAGCACTTCCGCGATCGGGAACAGGTCGTCCACTTCCAGGTGCAGCGTGCGCGCGATTTCCGGCATGTCGGCGCGGCCGTGATACGGCGCGGCCGCGAGCGTCTCGATCAGGCCGGCCATCAAGTTGGTCGACACCTGCGGCAGCCAGCTGCCGAGCGTGAGTTCCTTCTTGGTGGTCTCGCCCATCTGGCGCGACGTCATCTTCGCGTAGATGTCGTCCACGAGGCGGCGGAACACGGGGTCGAGACGGTTGCGCGGATGCGCGAACGGCACCTTGATCTCGGCGATCACGCGGCCGGGATTCGACGACAGCACGAGGATGCGGTCGCACATGAACACGGCTTCCTCGATGTTGTGCGTGACGATCAGCACCGACTTGATCGGCATGCGGCCCTGCGTCCACAGGTCGAGCAGGTCGGTACGCAGCGTTTCGGCCGTCAACACGTCGAGCGCCGAGAACGGCTCGTCCATGAGCAGGATGGTCGGATCGACCACCAGCGCGCGCGCGAAGCCGACGCGCTGGCGCATGCCGCCCGACAGCTCGCGCGGATACGCGTTCTCGAAACCGTCGAGACCGATCAGGTCGATCGCCTTGAGCGCGCGTTCGCGGCGCTCCTGCGCGCCGACGCCGAGCGCCTCGAGTCCCGCCTCCACGTTCTGCAGCACGGTCAGCCACGGGAATAGCGCGAAGGTCTGGAACACCATCGCGATGCCTTCCGCGGGGCCCGTCACGGGCTTGCCCAAATACTCGACTTCGCCCGAGGTGGGCTGGATCAGGCCCGCGATGATGCGCAGCAGCGTGGACTTGCCCGACCCCGAACGGCCGAGCAGCCCGACGATCTCGCCCTCGCGCAGCGTCAGATTGACGCCGTCGAGCACGAGCAGTTCGCTTTGGTTACGGTCGAAGCCGCGCGTCACGTCCTTGACGCTGAAAATTTCCTTGCCCGGTCCCGGCGCGCCCTGCGCCGGCGCGGCCGCTTGAATTACGTTAGCGTTTTCCATCGCGTTCGCTCTCAATAGATTTCGATTCGTTCGGTCTCGGCCGGTCGCCCGCAGCCGGTCGCCCGCAGCCGGTCGCCCGCTCGCTCAGTCGAAGCGGACCCTCGACTCCGCGTACGCGTACAGCGGACGCCACAGCAGGCGGTTGAACAGCGTCACGAACAGCGACATCATCGCGATGCCGAGAATGATCTTCGGATAATCGCCGGCCGCCGTGGTCTGCGCAATATAGGAGCCGAGGCCGTGCGCCTGGATCTTGGTGTCGCCCCACTGTACGAGCTCGGACACGATGCTCGCATTCCACGCGCCGCCCGAGGCCGTGATCGCGCCCGTGATGTAGTACGGGAAGATGCCCGGCAGAATCGCCTGGCGCCACCATTGCCAGCCGCGGATGCGGAAGTTCTTGGCCACCTCGCGGTAGTCGTTCGGATAGGCGGTCGCGCCCGCGATCACGTTGAACAGGATGTACCACTGCGTGCCGAGCACGATCAGCGGCGACAGCCAGATGTCGGGATTCAAGTGATAGCGCACGATCACGATCACGAACACCGGGAACAGCAGGTTGGCCGGAAACGCGGCCAGGAACTGCGCGACGGGCTGGATCTTTTCCGCGAGCGCGGGGCGCAGGCCGATCCAGACGCCGATCGGCACCCACACCACCGACGCGATCACGATCAGCACGATCACGCGCACGAACGTGATCAGGCCGAGCAGGAACACGTTGCCGACTTCGGGCAGCGTCACGCCGGTCTCGACGTAGCTGACGACGCGCCACACCACATAGGCCGTGCCGGCCAGCAGGAGCAGCGCCCAAATGACGTCGAGCGCGCGCGACGGCTTGCGGTCGGCCGCGGCCTTGGCGAACTTCAGCGAGCCGGCCGGCAGACGCAGCGGCACGCGCGCGAGCGCCGAGAAGATCCAGCCGAACGGCACGAGCAGCTGATGGATCAGGCGCGTGCGGCGCACGAGGTCGAGCGCCCACGATTCCGGCGCCTTGCCGGACGCCGTGTTCTCCATGCGGAACTTGTCGGCCCAGGCCACGAGCGGGCGGAACATCAGCTGATCGTAGAGGATGATCACCACGGTCATGGCCAGGATCACCCAGCCCACCGCGGCGAGATCCTTGGCCGCGATCGCCTGCGACAGATATGCGCCGATGCCGGGCAGCATGATCGTGTTGTTGCCGACCGTGATCGCCTCGGACGCGACGACGAAGAACCAGCCGCCCGACATCGACATCATCATGTTCCAGATCAGGCCCGGCATCGAGAACGGCACCTCGAGCTTCCAGAAGCGCTGCCACGCGGTCAGGTGGAAGCCGCGCGAAACCTCGTCGAGATCGCGCGGCACGGTGCGCAGCGACTGATAGAAGCTGAACGTCATGTTCCACGCCTGGCTGGTCCAGATCGCGAAGATCGCCGCGCATTCGGCGCCGAGCACGCGGCCCGGGAACAGCGCCAGAAAGAACGTGACCGTAAACGAAATGTAACCGAGCACGGGCACCGACTGCAGGATGTCGAGGATCGGCACCATGACCATGCCGGCGCGGCGGCTCTTGGCAGCCAGCGTGCCGTAGGTCAGCGTGAACAGCAGCGAAGCGGCCAGCGCGGCCAGCATGCGCAGCGTGGTGCGCAGCGCGTATTCGGGGAGTTTCCACGGGTCGAGCGTGACGGGCTGCGTCTGCAGCACCGTGGACGGCGCCAAGGTCTGATGGAAGCCGATCGCCACCATCGCGATCAGGCCGATCATGAGCGGAAACGCCACGAAATCCCAGCGATTCGGCAACACGCGCCACGCTGACGCGGGCGCGGTTTGTTTCGGATTGAATCCGAGTTCCATCAGACATACTCCCCGGCACTGCCACCGTGCGAATCGATCGGTTTGACTCTGCGGGGCCGGCCGGCGGCCCCGATGCTCTGAATTAAAGGCAGGAATGTCACGCGCGACATGACAATTCCGTTACGAAGGCACGACACTACTACTTCAAGTATTTCAGGCACAACCTCGCGGTGCCGTCTCGCGCAAATTTTGCTGACCCGGGAGCGGGCTGCAAGGCCCTTGCAAGCTCGCGGAGCGCGCGGCGGCCGCTAAACGGCGCCGAAGCCGGGGTATCATGGGTCGAATGCGGCGTGCCGGACGCCGCCCGCTACGAGGAGGCAGCATGTCGGGAAACCTGGTGATCGTCTGCAGCGAACAGGATGCCGAAAAGCTCGGCGAAGCGATGCAGGACTACGGCGCGTTCCAGACGCGCCTATCGTCCTCGGCCTGGTATCTGAATCTGGACAGCAGCCCCGAGGACCTGCAGGCGGCCCTGCTGGCGCGCCTCGGACGCTATGCGACGCTCTATATATTCGAGGCGTCGAGCGTGACCTACAACACCAGCGACGCCGACGCCGCCGAAACCCTCGGCACGCGCTTCGGAGCCTGAGCGGCCGCGAAACCGGCCCCTAACCGGTCCGTCAGACCGTGGCGCCCTGAGGGGCGTCGAGCTTCGGCATCGTATCGAACGGAAACCGCAGCGTCACATTGAGGCCGCCCTGCACGCGGTTGGCGATCTCGCATTCGCCGCCGATGCGCTGCGCAAGCCGCTCGACGATCGCGAGGCCGAGCCCGCTGTGGCCGTTGCCGCCGCGCGCAGGGTCGAGCCGCACGAACGGGCGCGTCGCGTCGGGCAAATCGCGCGGCGCGATGCCCTTGCCGTGATCTTCGACCGTCAGCGTGTAGGCGTCCGCGCCGCGCGCGGTGCGGATCACCACGGGCGCCGCGCCGTATGCGTGCGCGTTATCGAGCAGGTTGGAGAGGATGCGTTCGAGCGTGGCGGTCGGCAGGCAAAAGCCGGCGCCGGCCGTCAGGTCGATGCGCACGGGCGACGCGTTCGGCATCACGGCGCGGTAATTGCGCGCGATGCGCTCGCAAGCTTCGTCCACCGATACGCTCTCGCTGCGGTCCACGCCGCCGTGCGCGAACGCGAGGAATTGATCGACGATGTGCGACATCGAATCGACGTCGCGCACGATGCCGTCGCGCAGCTTGTCGTCGTCCAACATCTCGGCGCGCAGACGCAGCCGCGCGAGCGGCGTGCGCAGATCGTGCGCGACGCCGGCCAGCATCACCGAGCGGTCGTTGTCGGCGCGCATCACCTGCTGCACCATCTGATTGAAGCCGTGCGTGAGCATCCGCAGCTCGCGCGGGCCTTTCTCGCGCAGCGGCGGCACGGCAAGCCCGCGCCCGAAGCGCCCCACCCCGCGCGCGAGCAGGCGCAGCGGTTCCTGCAACTGCCACGCCGCGATCAGCGCGGCCATGACGCCGGCCGTGAAGATCATCGCGAGCCACCAAACCATGCGGTCGAGCGAGCGCGGCATGTGCAGCTGCTGCGCGGGCACCACGATCCAATATTTGTCTGCCGGCTCCTTGACCCACATCGACGGGCGCCCCGGCGGCGGCGACGGCCGCAGCAGCGTGCCGGCCGGCATGCGCTCGGCGAGCGCATCGACGAAATGCTGGAGCGGCGTCGGCAGGCGCTGAGCCTGCGGTGGAATGCCGGGGCCGTCGAGCGGCACCACGCGCACCGACGACGGCAACGGCACCGGAACTTCCGGCGCATGCGCGACGTTCTGCCGGACCGCCTCGATCAGGAACGCGGTTTCCTCGACCGCATAGCGTACCTGCGACTGGTCGCGCTCGAGCCGCATCGCGAAGAACCACGCGAGATGCGACACCAGCAGGACCGACACCATCAATAACGCGAGCCGGCCGAACAGCGAATCAATTGGTCTGCGCATGAGCCTCGCCGTTGGGCACGAACACGTAACCGCGCCCCCGCACCGTCTGGATGAAACGCGGCGTGGACGGATCGGTTTCGAGAATGCGCCGCAAACGCCACACCTGCACGTCGATGCCGCGATCGGTGCCGTCGTACTCGGGGCCGTGCAGCAGTTCGAGCAGGCGTTCGCGCGTGAGCGTGCGCAACGCCTGGTTCACGAAAATCTTGAGCAGCGCGAACTCGCTGCTCGACAACGTGGCGGGCTTGCCGTCCACGGCCAGCGTGCGCGCCTGGAAATCGAGCACGAAGCGGCCGAACGCATACGGCTCGCGCTGTTCGGGCGCAGCGGCCGACAGTGTGCTGCGGCGCCGGCGCAGCACGGCCTGCACGCGCGCGAGCAGCTCGCGCGGATTGAACGGCTTGCCGAGATAGTCGTCCGCGCCGAGTTCGAGCCCGACGATGCGGTCCACGTCGTCCGCGCGTGCCGTCAGCATGATCACGGGGATGTCGTCGCCGGCCGCGCGCAGCTGGCGCAGCGCGGTCAGGCCGTCCACGCCCGGCATCATGAGGTCGAGCACGATCAGATCGGGCCGCTCGCGCTCGAGGCGCTTTTCGAGCGAAGCCGCGTCGTGCAGCACCGACACTTCCATGCCTTGGCGCACGAGATAGTCGCGCAGCAGGTCGCGCAATTCTTGGTCGTCGTCGACGATGAGGATCTGTGTAGTCATGGGCTCAAGTTTAGCGTGGGCCGCCGTGCGCCTAAACGCAACAAATCGGTCAAAGGGTTACTGGGAATTACCGTGCAAGCCAAGCGTAATACGGCGTAACGCCGGCCGAACGCACCGTAACACGCGCGGGCCGGCGCTTGTTTAGTCTGCCCTTACCGGATTGGACAGCAAACCGTCCCAACTCCGCCAGTCCATCTCGATCACAATTAGGAGTGTTGCATATGAACAAGCCATCCCTGCGCGCGGCCATGATCGCTGCCGCTCTCTCGTTCACCATCGGCGTGGCGCATGCCGCGGCCCCGGCCGCACCCGACGAC
>CAUPOD010000126.1:0-7024 GCA_963512745.1 uncultured Burkholderia sp.
GGCCAGCCAGTCCGCGCCGCCCGTCATGGGAGACGCGGCCGCGCGGCACGCGCGCACGGCGCGCCGCAAGGACGCCCAGTCACGGCAAGCACCGGGTACGCCGCCAGCAGACGAACCGTAGCGATCTTCTCGAACACGAACCCGACTCCTTCTTTCAGCGTCCCCCGCGGGTGGCGCCAGCTCGCGGCGATGGCACCGGCCAAAACGCGGATTTTATCAGCGCGCCGTGAAGCGCGCTGGCGCGTTTCGCGGCGTTTCGCCGCCTTTCCAACGCCTGACGGCTGCCCGTTTTCTTGCAGTCCAGCGGCAGCGAATCGGCGCGGATTCGGCATGCAAATACAGGGAAAACCGCGTCCGTGCAGATGGCCCTGCCCGCGCCAGGGACTTGTGGCGGTGTGCAGCGGCAAAACCCAGGCTTTGGCAAAATGGGACGCTAACCGGCCGCCGGCCGGACGCACGCGACGCCCCCACCCATGATTCCATTTTCCGTTCTCGATCTCGCGCCGATTCCGGCCGGCGCCGACGCCGCCCAGGCGTTCCGTCACTCGGTCTCGCTCGCGCAACATGCCGAGCGCCTCGGCTACAAGCGCTACTGGCTGGCCGAGCATCACAACATGCCGGGCGTCGCGAGCGCGGCGACGGCCGTCGTGATCGGCCATGTCGCCGGACATACACGCACCATCCGGGTCGGCTCGGGCGGCATCATGCTGCCCAATCATGCGCCGCTCGTGATCGCCGAGCAATTCGGCACGCTCGCATCGCTGTATCCGGGCCGCATCGATCTCGGCCTCGGGCGCGCGCCCGGCACCGACCAGACCACCGCGCAAGCATTGCGGCGCGATCTGAGCAGCCGCGCCGACACGTTCCCCGACGACGTCGTCGAGCTGCAAGCCTATTTCGCGGAAGCGCAGCCCGGCCAGCGCGTGCGCGCGGTGCCCGGCGCGGGTCTCGAAGTGCCGCTGTGGCTGCTCGGTTCGAGCCTGTACAGCGCGCAGCTGGCCGCCCTGCTCGGTCTGCCGTTCGCGTTCGCATCGCATTTCGCGCCCGACGACCTGCCGCGCGCGCTCGATCTGTATCGCACGCGCTTTCGCCCGTCGGCCCAGCTCGACCGCCCGTATGCGATGGTCGGCGTCAACGTGTTCGCGGCCGAAACGGACGCCGAGGCGCAGCGCCTGTTCACGTCGCTGCAGCAGCAATTCATCAGCCTGCGCCGCGGCATGCCGCAGCAGCTGCCGCCGCCCGTCGACACGATCGAGGCCAGCGAATACGAGCTGGCCGGCGTACGCCATGCGCTGTCGTACGCGGCCGTGGGCTCGCGCGACACGGTGCGTCAGCGCCTCGCGCGCCTGATCGCCGAATCGAACGCGGACGAACTCATCATCGCCGCGCAGATCTACGATCACGACGCGCGCCTGCGCTCCTACGAAATCGCCGCGCAAGTGCGCGACGAACTCGCGGCCGCGTAAACCGGGCCGGCTGCGTCCGCGCCGCAACATCTCGCGCGGCCGCAGCTTGCGGGAACCGTATATAAATAGGTATCGTTGAAGCGGATACCCGCCCCCACGTTTGAGCGACCGCATGAAAAACGTCCTCAGCATCCAGTCGCACGTCGTCTATGGCCACGCCGGCAACAGCGCGGCGGTGTTTCCCATGCAGCGGCTCGGCATCAACGTGTGGGCGCTCGACACGGTCCAGCTCTCCAATCACATGCAATACGGGCATTGGGCCGACCACCCCGTGCCGGCCGACAAGATGGCCGAGTTGGCCGAAGGTATCGCCGCGATCGGCATGCTCAAGCGCTGCGACGCGGTGCTGTCCGGCTACCTCGGCGCGCCCGCGAGCGTGCGCGTCACGGCCGACATCGTGCGCAACGTCAAAGCCTTGAACCCCGACGCCGAATATTTCTGCGATCCGGCCATGGGCCAGACGGGCGGCATCCGCCCCGAGTCGGGCGTCGAGGAATTGATCGTCGAGGAACTGCCGGCGCTCGCCGACGGCATGGCGCCCAATCACAGCGAGTTGCAGAAATTGACGGGGCGCCGCATCGAAACCGTGCCCGAGGCCGTGAGCGCATGCCGCGCACTGATCCGGCGCGGGCCGCGCGTGGTTCTGGTCAAGCATCTGCACGACCGGCTCAGCCCCGCGGACCGTTTCACGATGCTCGTGGTGACCGAGCACGAAGCATGGATCGGCCAGCGCCCGCTCTATGCGTTCGCGCGCCATCCGGTCGGGGTCGGCGATCTGACCAGCGCGGTATTCGTCGCGCGCCTGCTGCGCGGCGACAACGTGCGCGAAGCGTTCGAACACACGATGGCTGCCGTGCACGCGGTGGTCAAGGCCACTTACGATGCGCGCCGTTACGAGCTGGAACTGGTCGCGGCGCAGGACGAAATCGCACACCCGAGCGAGTGGTTCGGCGCCTGGGTGACGGACGCCGAATAGACCCGTTTCACGCCTGCGGCACTTGCGCCTGTTGCTGCTGCAGCGCCGCGTCGAGCGCGCGCGCCGCGATGCGGTCGTCCTCGCTGCGCAACGGCACGCTCATCACGCGTTCGCTATTGTGGCCGGCCGCCGCCGGCGAATTCCACACCAATTCGAATTTGGCGCGGCCGATACGTCGGCTGCCGTCGGGCCAGCGCACCGACAGCTCGCGCGCATCGTACTGGCCGACCTTGCGGCTTTCCATCCAGACCGTCACGGTGCGCGTGGCCGCATCGAGCGCGATCGCGTAGCGGCCGATCGCGAAGCGCCGCGCCGCGACGTTGGTCCGCCACAGCGCGCGCGGACGGCACAGCCATACCACCACCGCATACAGGGCCGGCGCCACGACGAGCCAGCCGTTGCTCGAAATCACGGCGTCGAGCAGCCGGCGCGAGCCGGCCGCCCACGCGAATGCGCCCACGGTCCAGATGGCGAACACGAAGCCGATCGCCGCGAACAGGCGCAGCGTTTGACGCAGCAATTGCGGCAGCGGATGGAACGGCCGGTCGGCGCGCGCGTGCGCGCCCGGCAGCACCAGCAGCAGAAAGATCAGCGCGAGGTACAGGACGGCCCATGGCGACGATACCATCGCCACCAGCAGTTGACGGCTCACGATGTCGATCATCGAATAGAGCCAGCGCACCAGCAATACGAGCCCGATGGCGCGCAGCGCGAACATCGCGCCGGACCCCGGAAGCGCGCTTGCGCGCATGCTTTGCGTTCCCGCCAACTGCTTTCTCCTATCGATCCACGAACCCCGAGAGCGGCGGGGATGCCGTGCGGGCAGTTGCCCTGAACGGCCATTATAGGGACATTACGTCTGGGTCCATTAATTTGCCGGCCCGGTAGTTTACCGGCTTCCCGCGCGGCACAGCGCATCGCCGTATTCACGCGCCGAATACGACGACGCCCCGCCGGTCGAACCGGGCGGGGCGTCGTGCGCAGATGCGGCGAAACGGCTTACGCGTTGACTTCGCGCAGCACGGTGCGGCGCTTCTGGCGCAGCAACTCTTCGTAGTTCTTCACGTAGTTGGCGGCCATCACGTGCGACGAGAAGCGCTCCTCGAACGCCTGGCGCACGCGTTCGCGCGGCAGCGTGTGCAGGCGCTTGCAGGCTGCCACGGCCGACAGTTCGTCTTCCACCACGAAACCGGACACGCCGTTCTCGATCACTTCGGGCACCGAACCGCGCTTGAACGCGATCACGGGCGTGCCGCAAGCCATCGCCTCGATCATGACGAGACCGAACGGTTCCGGCCAGTCGATCGGGAACAGCAGCGCGGCGGCATTGCCGAGGAACTCGGACTTCTGCGATTCGTTGATTTCACCGATGTATTCGACATGCGGCAGCGCGAACAGCGGCTTGATCTTCTCTTCGTAATAGGCGCGGTCGGCACGGTCGAGCTTGGCCGCGATCTTGATCGGCATGCCGACCTGCTCGGCGATGCGGATCGCGCGATCGACGCGCTTCTCGGGCGAGATGCGGCCCAGGAACGCGAGGTACTCGTGCTTCGAATCCTTGACCGGCGTGAGCAGGTTCTCGGGCAGACCGTGATACACGGTCGAGAGCCAGTTCGCCTGCGGCAGCGGCTTGCGCTGGTTGTCGGAAATCGACACCACGGGCGCTTCGTTGAAGATGTTGAAGATCGGCTGCAGCTCCGGCAGATCGAGCCTGCCGTGCAGGGTCGTCAGAAACGGCACCTGCTGGCGCGAGAACAGCGAGAACGGGTAGTAGTCGATATGGAAGTGCAGCACGTCGAACTCGTCGGCGCGGCGGCGCACTTCCTCGAGCAGCAGCATGTGCGGCGCCATCGTGTCGCGCACCGACGGATCGAGGCGCAGCGCCTGCGGCCAAACGGCCTCGAGCTTCGCGGAAGTTTGCGAATCGCCGCTCGCGAACAGCGTCACGTCGTGACCCATCTCGACCAGCGCTTCGGTCAGGTAGGACACCACGCGTTCGGTGCCGCCATAGAACTTCGGAGGGACTGCCTCGTGCAGCGGAGCGATTTGAGCGATTCGCATCTGCGGAACTCCTAAAAAATTGGGCATGACGCCGTAAAGGGCGCCAGGCCCGGTTCCCGGCCAGCCGGGACATCTTTCGAATGTGAGTGAAACGCGACCGGCGGCCAACGGGTGGCCGTCCGCCGGCCTCACCCGGCTACGACTTGCAGCGATATTCGGATGCCATTATCTGTAGTCTCGCCGGTTGCACCGCACAACTTTTCATAAACTTTACCATGTTACAAAGACGCAACATTTGGTGATTTTGAGCTAGGCCGGGCGACCGTTACAGTAAAAGCAGACGAATCTCCGCACCGCTCGGCTGGCCCGCGCTGCCGGATCGAATCCCGATGCGGCGCAGCGAACTAGCCGATTGCCACTCGCGCGGCAATAATTTCCCGGTATTTTAGCGCAAAGCGGGGTCTGTCTTGACAGTAATACCCCTTTGACCCACGTGCATTGTTTACAATGCCGCATCCAATACGGCGCTTTGTTGCGCGCCGCTCTTCCTTCCCATATTCACGAATTTTGGACGCTCTGACTCCCGCCCAGCGTAACGCGCACAACGCCAAGCTCGCCAGTTACGCGAGCCGGCCGCTCGCCTTTTTGTTTCGCTTCATCCGCCTGCATCCGCTCGCGCATGTGATCATACTCGCCAGCGTGGTGGCCGCGGTCGGCTGCGCGCTCGGTTCGCAATACGCGATCAAGCACCTGATCGACGTGCTCGGCGGCGGCCGTCACCATCCGGGCCCGCTGTGGAGCGCGTTCGCGCTGCTGGTGGGCCTGATCGCGGCCGACAACCTGCTATGGCGCGTCGGCGGCTGGGTCGCCGCGCGCACGTTCGTGGCCGTGACGGGCGACCTGCGGCGCGACCTGTTCCAGTATTTGACCGGCCATTCGCCGACCTACTACGCCGAGAAGCAGCCGGGCACGCTCGCGAGCCGCATCACGGCCACCTCGAATGCGGTGTATACGGCCGAGAACACGATGGCGTGGAACGTGCTGCCGCCGTGCATCGCCGTGATCGGCGCGATCCTGATGACGGTCACGGTCAACCCCGTCATGGCCGCCGCGCTGTTCGGCAGTTCCGCGGTGCTCGCCGTGATCCTGTTCAAGCTGGCCGGGCGCGGCTCGGCGCGCCATCATCAGTTCGCGGCCAAGGCCGCGGCCGTCGACGGCGAGCTCGTCGACGTGATCGGCAACATGAGTCTCGTGCGCGCCTTCGGCATGACGCTGCGCGAACAGCGCCGCTTCGGCAAGACCGTCAAGGCCGAATTGAACGCGCGCCAGGCCAGCCTGCTCTACCTCGAAAAGCTGCGTCTGCTGCATGCCGTGATCACCGCAATGCTGTCGGCCGGGCTGCTGGGCTGGGCGCTGTGGCTGTGGAACGACGGCCGCGCGACCTCGGGCGACATCGTGCTCGTGAGTTCGCTCGGCTTCACGATCCTGCACGGCACGCGCGATCTCGCGGTCGCGCTCGTCGATGTGACGCAGCACGTCGCGCGTCTGGCCGAAGCCGTGCAGACCTTGCTCGAACCGCACGGCATGCCCGACCGTTCCGATGCCGTCGCACTGGTGCCGCGCGGCGGCCGCGTCGATTTCGACGACGTGCGCTTCGCCTATCCGAAGCGCAAGCCGATTCTCGAGCATTTCAATCTGCATATCCCGGCGGGCCAGCGCGTCGGCCTGATCGGCCGTTCGGGCGCGGGCAAATCGACGGTGCTGGCGCTGCTGCAGCGTTTTTACGACCCGCAGAGCGGCCGCATCGAGATCGACGGGCAGCCGTTGCCCGCGATCACGCAAGAGAGTCTGCGCCGCGCGATCGCGCTCGTGCCGCAGGACATCTCGCTGCTGCACCGTTCGATCTACGACAACATTGCTTACGGGCGTCCCGACGCGACGCGCGAGGAAGTGCTCAATGCCGCGCGCGATGCGCGCTGCAGCGAGTTCATCGAGGCCATGCCGGACGGGTACGACACGCTCGTCGGCGACCGCGGCGTGAAGCTGTCGGGGGGGCAGCGCCAACGGATTGCGATTGCGCGCGCGATTCTCAAGGACGCCCCGATCCTGCTGCTCGACGAGGCGACCTCGGCGCTCGACAGTGCGTCGGAGGAAGCGATCCAGGCTGCGCTCGACCGCTTGATGGCCGGCCGCACCGTGATCGCGATCGCGCATCGTCTCTCGACGCTGCGCAATTTCGACCGGATCGTGGTGATGCACGCGGGCAAGGTCATCGACGACGGCAGTCCTACCGAACTCGGCGAAAAGCCCGGGCTGTACCGCGAATTGCTGAGCCGTCAGCATGGACGCTATGCGGATTTCGAACCCGAGAGCGGCGGGGAGAGCTTGGACCCGGAACGCGAGAAACACTCCACGTAACACCGAGCCTCAACTACGCAATTCCAACCACCGCCTCTACTTCCCCACCACGATAGATCTACGAGGCGTGGCTTTGATTTTCTAGGGAATCAAACCGGCCGGGACGGGGCAGGCTTTCTGCTGGAGGCAACCGGTATCAGATATCCTGTCCCGTCCTCCCAAT